>PWTU01000563.1 GCA_003562775.1 Ignavibacteriales bacterium | reverse complement strand
GTTGGCATGTTTGCTTCACTGGCATTGGATTCAGATGGCTATCCTCATATTAGTTACTTTGACAGAGATCCCAACTATGACCTGAAATACGCTTATAAGGATGAAAACGGTTGGCATATTATGACCGTAGATGATAATTACTGGGTTGGTTTGTTCACATCAATTGCATTAGATGCAAACAATCATGTACATATAAGTTACATGGATGGTGAAAACGGAAACTTGAAATACGCCCATTGGGATGGCAGCCAATGGAACCGCCAGCTTGTCGATAACGATGGGATTGTCGGGGTCTGGTGCACATCGCTGGCTATTGATCCAAACGATTTCCCGCACATCAGCTACTTCGACTATACATACGGAAGCCTGAAATATGCGCATTGGGATGGCAATGACTGGCAAGTTGTGATCGTAGATAACGACGATGATGTGGGTGGATACAGCTCGCTTGCTCTGGATGAAAATGGATATGCACACATAAGTTACCTCGATTACGCAAATGCCAGATTGAAATATGCTTTCTGGAATGGTAGTGAATGGCAACGTGAAATCGTGGATGAAGGGGAAGATTGGGGTGTTGGCTGGTATAATTCGATTGTTCTGGATGTAAACGGGAATCCCCATATAAGTTACTTTGATAACACAACTGGAAATCTGAAATATGCCTATCTTAACGGATCCGGATGGGATATTCGGTCGGTTTCAGCTATCATCCCTGATGAATACCCGTGGGATAGCAGCTATACTATTGGTGGTTTCTTTACTTCGATTGTTTTGGATATAAACGGCAATCCTCACATAAGCAGTATGGGGCGGTTTGACCATTTTGGGGCTTATCCAGACGACTTACTTGGGTATAGCTATTTTGATGGTTCAAAGTGGAATTTTGATGCAGTTGATTTTATAATATCAGCAGGGATTACTACTTCTATAGCAGTTGATAATGATGCAGTTTCACATATCGGATACATGCGTTCAGACGGCAGATATAGTTATATCTCCTCGATGGATTACCAATGGGGTAATAAAACATTTGGCAAAGTGGGATGGGGCATTAAAGAACCCGGATCCGGGAGCTTTATCGCCTTAGATAATAATGGTTGGCCACACATGGTCTACCATCAAAAACACGGCGTTTTGATATTACGGCGTGGGAATCCGGTCGTTTATTTGCCCTTCAAAATGGTTTGGTTCGATGGTACAGATTGGCATGATGTGTCTCTGTGGTGGAGTTATCTTCTCGGCAGTGGACATACTCAACGAGAACCTCTGAGTAGCTCGCTCACCTTCGATCAATCAGGAGCGCCACATATTCTGGTTTCCATTGAAGTTAAACTTAGTTATCAGACCTCAGACTATCAATTACAGCATCGATATTTCTCAGATAGTGAATGGCATACTTCAACAATTGTTACAAGTGGGAGTGCTGTCGGTATCGACAACTCAATCGCAATAAGCAGTGAAGGCATCCCCCATATTAGTTATCGTGGTCTAAATTATGGTCTGTTTGAAGAAGAAGAGTGGAACATCGAGACCATTGACAATGTTGGAGGTGGATATTTTAATTCCCTGAAGCTGGATTCGGATAACTTCCCACACATAAGTTACTATGACACGCTCAATACTGCCCTCAAATATGCACGCTGGGATGGCAGCGAATGGAGGATAGAAATTGTTGACAACAACGGGGATGTTGGTAAATATACCTCACTTGACCTCGATGCAAACGACTTTCCACATATCAGTTACTATGACGAAACTAACGGCAACCTGAAATTTGCATATTGGGATGGTATTGGCTGGCAAATTGAAACGATAGACAGCTATAGGACTGTCGGACTGTACACATCACTTGCACTCGATGCCAATGGCAATCCGCACATCAGCTACTTTGATGCCAGTTTCGGGGATCTGAAATACGCTACCAGGGGAGAACCGATTTTCGTAAAAACAAAAGAAGAATTGCCGAATAAATTTTCACTATATCAAAACTACCCCAATCCGTTTAATCCTGCAACAACGATACGATATGATCTCCCTGATCGGCATGACGTCATTATTACAGTGTATAATATACTCGGTCAGGAAGTTACCAGGGTAATTGATGAAGAAATATCTGCAGGAACGCATGAGGTAATCTTTGATGCATCAGCACTACCAAGCGGCGTGTACATCTACCGCCTGCAGGCAGGTGAGTATGTGGAAAGTAAGAAGCTACTATATTTAAAATAGTCGTCACGCGACAGGTACAAACTTTGCATCCGTAGATTGTTATTTAGGTTAATTAACTCTTTAATTATAAAAATATATTTGATAAATATAAAGAAAAAAGTTATACTCATTTACAACATTATCTATCATTTACCATAGCGAATTACCGCGATGAGTACGGCTCATCCTAATGATGACGTTGTAACGACTATCGGAGAGCAGCTTATCACAAAATTCTGCTCCCGTAGTTTTTGTTCAATTTAACCCGGGCACTGGTTATTTTTACAGTGTTCGGGTTTTTTTTGTTTATAGGTACTGATTGATGAAAAATATCTGTTATATATTCCTCCTGATTTTTCTAATCTGTCCGGGATGTTATCAGGTATCTGAAGATGGATATACACCTTCCGGGCCGGAGCCAATCTACTTTTCGAAGAACTGGAGGAAAGGACCAGTACCAGCGATAGATCAAATAAATGCAAGACGGGTAGCGATTTTTCGTTCCCATAATGGTAATTTAGTTTACTATCTTTATGTCGGGAGTGATCTTTTTGAGTCGAGTTCAACCGACAATGGAAGGTCCTGGACGGAACCTAAACTTATATTTTCTCATAGCCATAGCGCCTCTCCGGTTTTTGTAGACGGAAAAATGATAGGCGTCGTTGCCATAGTTAAAGTTGCAAACGGCGGGCAGATGTATTTTCAGACCCGGCAAGGAGAATCATGGAGTGAAGCCGTTCCTATCCGCGATACATACTGGGGGGAATTTAGTAGTTTGAATTTTACTGCCGATACGTCGGGTAATATTTATTGTACGTGGCTGGATTGGCGGGAAGGTAGTTCGAATGTTTATTTTTCCGTCTCAGACGACGCCGGAAGTACCTGGAGCGCTAACATCCGGGTTGATAACGATGTAAGCGGACAGGAGAAAAGGGAGCCGGGTATACTCTCAACACCCGACGGAATACTCTATATTCTATGGGCGGATAACCGGAACCCGGCAACATTGTTTGACATCTATTATTCGTTATCTGTCGATGGGGGGAAGGACTGGACCGGAAACATAAAAGTGAACGATGATACTACGCGTTCCTGGCAAACAAGTCCCTCTGCAGTCATAGACAATTCGGGTAATCTATTCGCTGTGTGGAGCGATTACCGCGACAGAGGGGCAAGCGGTGATGTACTCTCGAATATATATTTCGCCCGTTTTGAAATGAACAAAAATGTGTGGAGTAATAATATACGCATAACTAACGCACAATTTGGCCATCATCGGGATCCGAAATTATACAGCGAAACCGATGGAAGACTGTATTGTGTATGGAGAAGCTCGGAGGATAACCAGCAAAACGATATATATATCGCTTATTCCAACGACAACGGTCAAAGTTGGAGTGTACCCGCTCGTGTCAACGACGACGCCGAACGTGCTCCTCATGATCACAGATCAATAGGATGGCTTGGCTATGATTCCGAAGAGAACGGTATTGTCGGATGGCTTGACTCGCGTTCCGGCAAACCTGAAGTGTATTTTGCCGGTACATTAAGCCAACCGGATACTCTGCGTCCTGAAAGAAGTCCGGTTGACAGTTCGTTCTTACCCGGCGATCGGATCATCCCATTAGCCCCGGGAGGATACACGGATACGCTTTTTTATGATGATTTTGCAAACGCTCCATCCTTGTTATGGGAAGTTCACACCGGTATATGGGTGCACAGGGATCAGCAATATATTGGATATGGTACATCTGAAGCTAAAAATTTTGTCGGGAGCGAATTTTGGGTTGACTATGTTGTGCAGGGCAGATTTAGTCTGGACAGGATAAATCATCAGTCGGCTATCATCTATGTCAGGGTAAATCAGGATGAACGCGGCGTGTTGCGTTACTACCGCATACAAAATCACTTTCGGCGCGGTGTGTGGGTAGAGTATTTTGACGGGAACGTATTGCGTTCTTTAACCGATAAACCGTATCCCGTTCAAAAAGACCGGTGGTATACGTTCAAAGCTGTCGTTAAGGAAAACGTTTTAAATTACTACATCGACGACACATTATTTCTTGTAAGTGACGATTTTACCCATCTGACTCAAGGCAGGGTCGGCATTGGAACCGAATATTCCCCGACATATTTTAAAGATATTCTAATATCAGCAATTGAGTAATTCATATTTACTATCGGGAATTCACTATGTCTATTAGAACAAGAATTTCATTACTCGTCATTCCACTGGTGTTGCTCCCTCTTTGTATAGTAGGGTTTTTCTCCTACAAATCTCTGACAAGGGGTTTCCACGAGCAATACTACCTCGCAGATAAACAATTGAGCATGACCGTGTCAACTAAGATTGAGCAGTTGCTCGACGAGTGTAACAGCAGTTTACTGATGGTGACATCAATCCTCTCAAACCGGTTGCAATATACCGACGAAAACCCTCTCAAAGCTCTAATGCATGAAGCTGATAACCCCATCGCAGATATTGTCTCTGCGCTTACAATCCGGTATAGTCCCTTTTTAAAGATTCGCATTATCTCTCCGTACGGGAAAGAATTGTTTGTGATGCAAAGCGGAAAACCGGAATTGGAACCCGGAAGCGCTCTCGACGAAGATATATTTTTACAAACGGTGACAATTTCCGGTCAATTCC
>PWTU01000255.1 GCA_003562775.1 Ignavibacteriales bacterium | reverse complement strand
ATTGTAACCCCGCTCGCCACAGCGGGACGAAAGTTTTAGTTTTGTTATTAGATCAGAGTTTTGTTCTATCCCGAACGAACCGCACGGCGTGCGGTGTTACAGTTACTGTTCGACAATGCATTGTAAAAAGTTAATTAATAAACAATAAGAACGCATCACCCTGAAAGGGTGAAATAAAAAATATTATCACAAATACAATAACCTCAAAATTATCATTGACTTTTTAGTCAAAAATAACCTATCTTACATTATCCTCAAAACTTCTCGAGATACAATGGAAACATTGTAATGGCAGAGCATCACATATCATCCGAAAAAAAATTATTACTCTGTTTAACTATATTTATTCTTATACTCGCATCATGCGACCTTTCGTCAGACCCTGAGCACTTACCCCCTATCGTACAAATCCTCTCCCCTGCCGACAGTTCATTCTTCACCGAAAGCGATAAAATCACTTTCCGGGGAAGCGTAGGCGGAGGCAACGGCGCAGGAGGCGGTAATCTCAAAGACGGAACTTTCCTTTGGGAGTCATCTATTGACGGCGAACTCGGGACGGAAAAAGAGATAACTGCTTCTCTTTCTCCCGGGGAACACCGAATTACCTTCACCGCAACCGATGCGGCAAACATTCCGGCATCAATAAGCATCTCTGTTTTTGTCTATTCAGACATTAACCTGAGAATTGTTGAACCGGAGAACAACTCCCTTCACTTTGCCGGAGATGCTATTTCCTGCAAGGTTGAAGTAGAGCCGGAAGAGTATGTTGATAATATCATCTGGAAACTTGATGGTGATGTTATTGACTGTTCGGATGGAGAGTTTTCGGTAAATGAGAGGGGCAAATACGCTCTCTCGGCGGAAATTCAAAAAGATGGTGGTATTGTTTGGAAAACTTCGGTCGGTTTTGAAGTTCTGCCGATAGTAAGAGGCACGGTTTATGCCGTACCGGAAGGGAATGTTCCGGGAACGGTCAGTATTGGTTTTGGCGATGAAATTGATTCAGGGAAGGTTGGTGCGGACGGCATTTTTGAAATCCGCACCAAGCTTATTACCAAAAGTTTGGTTGAGGTTCGGTTTGAACCGGACAATGGCAATGAGCATTACCAGAGTTACGCAACTCTCCTCGGCAGTGAAGTAGCGGAACTTGCCGATAACGGAGGGTTCAACCTTATCGCCATTCCGCGGAAATGGAAAATCAAAAGCGGATACCATACCGGAGAAGTTGTTGAAATCCGTTTGGAACATGCTTTTGATAAGGCGGGTGGAAGTAATGAAGTTGATAGGTTTTATCAATTTCACAGATTGCGCGGCGGGCTGATGAGCGCGCTTGAGAAAGACCTGCCTCTGCGAACTTATTTTGACCGCATTAATATTGATGTGGAAATTACTCCGGAGGACTCTGTCAATTTCTGGGAAACGATTGATTCGCTCCACATATACCTTGGAATGGGTAAACTGTTCGTCCCGGCAAACGCCGGTGAAGGTGACGACACTCGCAGATTTGTAAGGATTCGCACCGATTCTACAGAAAATCCCGGTGCTACTCGGAGTTTTGCGGAGGGCGACAATAATGTTACCGGTGGAACCGTCCAGTTTGGAAGGCCCGGTGTATTCACCGAAAATCGAGCAACCGTGTATCACGAAATGATACATTTCTTAGGACCGGGTCACACTTGTTTTTGGCCGACCAACATGAGACGAGGCGGTTGCCCACCTTGGACACCTTCAGGAAGTAGTCCGGGAGCTCACTATTCTGGAATCCCGACTTCCTATGATGTCGCATACATCCAACTCCTGTATGCGACCCGTCAGATGCAGTATGACCTCTCAATTCCTTTCGGGATTGAAGAGGCCTGGGAAGCGATAAAATAAGTTGAACAAACACCCAATCCCGCTCTTTTACGAGAGAGCGGGGTTTTTATTTTGATTTTTTGTGAATGCTCTTCGATAGTGCATTGTAACCCTGCTCGCCAGAGCGGGACAAAGTTTGGGTTTTGTTATTAGATCAGAGTTTTGTTCTATCCCGGACGAACCGCACGGCGTGCGGTGTTACAGTTATCGTTCGATAATGCATTGTAACCCCGCTCGCCAGAGCGGGACAAAGTTTGAGTTTTGTTATTATATTAGAGTTTTGTTCTATCCCGGACGAACCGCACGGCGTGCGGTGTTACAGTTACTGTTCGATAATGCAATGTAAAAAGTGAATGATACCAAATTCCCCGAAGGGATAAATACAACAGCCGGGGGTAACACCCCCGGTTAATTAATAAACAATAAGAACGCACAACTCCGACGCATCGGGGTGAGATAAAAAGATAGTGCCCTTAAATATCATTCAACCCTGTCAATCAATTTCTTAAATTCCCGTTTTATTTCATCCCGTATACTTCTATAGACGGGTAAAACATCGGCTTCCGTTCCGCGGGCTTCGGCAGGATCCTCGAACCCTATATGGATCATTTGTTTAACCTCACCGGTAAATACCGGGCGTATTTCCTTTGCATTATCACAAACGGTAATTACATAGTCGAACGGTTGAGAAATAAATTCATCGACATATTGAGGTCGTCCGCCCGATATATCCACTCCGTCTTCTTTCATTACTTTCACCGCAAGCGGATGCACCTGCGTTGCCGGTGCTGTTCCCGCTGAATAGACTTCGAATTCAGGTTTAAAATGTTTTAGATATCCTTCTGCCATTTGTGAACGACTGGAATCACCGGTACAGAGAATGATGATACGCATACTTAGTCTTTTTTTACATTCAATATATTGATTTCAATGATATTTTTCACGATCGTCGATTATATAAAAAAAAACGGACGCTTCCCCTTATTTTGGGAAATGTCCGTTCGTGAACAACTATGATTCAAGTATTCAACAACAAATCACTTTACAAGCTTTAACTTCATCGACTCAATATGCGGGCCGGCATACAGACGCGCAAAATATGTACCGCTTGCAACCGGTTTCCCTGCATTATTTTTTCCATCCCACGTTACTTCAAATGATCCGGCATGGTATTGTTCATAGTCAACAATATTCCTGATAAGACGACCGTGAATATCATACACCGCAAGCGTCACCGTTTCCGCTTTCGGCAACGAAAACCGTATTGTTGTAGATGGGTTGAATGGATTAGGATAGTTCTGGTATAATTTATAGGTCGGTGAAAAATCCTCAACCTTTTCTGCCGAAGTGAAATTACCCGTGTGATCACCATGACACATAATGCATTCCATTTTTCCGATTGTATCATCAATCATACCGGGACCATGGCAGCCCATGCAATACTTTACCGATTCCTCTGTTTCATAGAGCGGTTGGAATTGCTTCTTTAGTTCGTCATTCATGATTTGAACAGAATATGCTGCGACATCACCGGTGAGCCGAGCACATCTTTCCCCGCGCTCGGTGCTCGTGCGTTTTTTCCTGGACTTGGCACACCAATTTGAGACAGATATATGACAGAGCGGTGATCCGGCGACGGTTTGGATTAACTCAACATCGCATCTGTTGTCGGTAAATTTATGTTCCTGTGCATACTGGTTACTGATATCGGAAGGAAACTCTACAATCGAGTACCAGCCCTGTAATTCATCACCGAGTTTACCCTCCTTATGGCATAAATTGATTGCTGTCAGAGCACCGATGAGTCCGCCGCATAAAGTACCCCAACCCCAAGCACCGCCTCTTCCCCATTCAAGGAATTCAGTCGGGATGAGCGTATATGGTTCGCCAACTTCTTCGGCCAGCATCGAAATAATTGCATTAAATGCGCCGTAGGAACATCCCCGCCCTGTCCAATAACCGGCATGACCGCGAATCCGGGCTTCTTCGGGATCCAACTCAACATATGGCCAGGGCCATTCTGCAGTTTTTATCCCTGCACCTGCTTTATTTCGGGTTAACAGGCCCAATGCTCCCATACCCGCAGTTATCCCCGCTGCATATTTGGCACTGTTTGTCAGAAATTCTTTTCGTGATAACAATTTGTTTTCCATAATATTGTTCCTCTCATATCAAGATGAATATATTTGGATTAGTCATAAATCTCGATACTGGTATAATCAAAATCTATACCATAAAAAATTCAACTGTAGATCCTCTTATTATCATATTTCATTGGCAGTTTCCAAAAATTAATAAGTACACGTATGCTGTAATATTCAGCATGGTTTTCAAATTTTTCATCACTGGTTTGAAATCTGAAAGACATAGATATACTTTACTCTGAAATCAATATGATCTATGCTTATTAATTCTACATACACAGATTATTGTGAAGATTTTAATAAATCTTACATTTAAGAAATCATAAATTAATCGATACCAAAAAGAGAAGAAAGGAATAGAGGAAATCATTCAGGTTAAATTGAACCCCGGGGAGCAGCAGGCACTGAATAAATCAGCGGGCGGTGTACAAGCTACGATGGAAAAGTTATATCTCTAATTATCAGTAATGTTTATCTCGTGTTCGACATTCGCTTTTCGATGTATTTTGACGTTCTGATGAGCGATATCGTGTATAAGGCAAGCGCCGACCAGATCAATCCGAAACTCATTACATGAACACGTGTAAACGGCTCGTCGTATACGAATACACCGATCAGTAACATTAATGTCGGTGCAATATATTGAAGAAAACCGATTCGTGATAACGGAATACGTCGTGCACCCTGTGCAAACCAGTACAAAGGAAGCGCTGTTATAACTCCAGATAAGATAAGCAAGCTATCCGTTGTATATTTAATCGTCATAAACGAGCCGGTTCCGTTTACTGCCTGTAATGCAATAAATCCACCCGCAATCGGGGCAAGCATTAATGTTTCCACGCCGAGACTGGATAATGCATCAAGGTTCATGATTTTTTTAACCAATCCGTACAGTCCGAACGTACTGCTCAACATCAGTGCTATCCATGGTATGCGGCCAAAATAGACAGTAATGATAGCTACCCCGATTACGGCAAGGATAAGTGCAATCCATTGAATTCTTTGAAACCGTTCCTTCAGTACAATCAATCCGAGAAAGATGCTGATTAACGGATTGATATAATAGCCCATACTTGCTTCAACAATTCTGTCTGTATGCACGGCAAATATATAAATGAACCAGTTTACTCCAATTAACGTCCCCGTTAGAATTAACGAGATGCGATTACGCCGGTCCTGAAGCAATGAGAGAAAATTTTTACGGCCCATATAGAACAAAACTGCCGTAACAAAAAATGCCGACCAGAATATCCGGTGTGCAAGAACTTCACCTGCCGGGACAACATCCAGTAATTTCCAAAAAACAGGCAAAATACCCCAGAGTACAAAAGCACTTAAAGCATAAAGCGTGCCGGAAGTAGTATCTGATATCCTGGAGTTCAAGTGAAATTATCTTATTCTCTTAAATATGATATCATCAACGGTTGACTCCAGGGGTATAAGTACCCGGTCTATTTCATCTTCCTCATTTACAACGAACGTGAACCTCGTACCTGCACCGAATGCACCCCAGTATCCCCGTTCACGGCGAAACATATTAAATTTGCAATGTTCCAAAATCGATGTTTCACCGTAGCGTGTGACACGTAACCTGTTGCCATTGGCATTGATTTCAATTTCACCGTATGCAGGATGTTCATATGTACCGGCATAAGCATCAGGGGCATGTGTGAGACGGGGCGAGTCGTGGCATTGATATTCACGCGGTGCTGTCATACGTTCTTTTAAACGTCTGTTCCAATTGATCTGATCAAGTTCCAGCAACCGGTCAATTGCATTATAGGTTACCACTCTGTTCACCTGAGCGCGATTATAGTTTGTAAGCGATACGATGCCGATATTCTGATCAGGCAACAACATAACATACGCACGGTACGCACCTATTGCACCGGCATGATAGATAATTTGATGACCACGGTATGCACCTATCCTCCATCCTAATCCATAGTTTACAAACGATAATTCTTCATCATCGGAATCACGCGTTGCAACAACCCAGGGGGAATGAACCTGTGCCATATGTTCCGGAGATAAAAGCGTATCGAGCATAACAATTCCCCCGTCGAGATTGAATTGAATCCACCTTGCCATATCGGAAATATTCGAATTTATAGAACCTGCTGGTCCTAATGCATCGACATTCCGAAAGGGTGCAAGTGTCAACCTGTTACCGCCAATCGTATAGGCATGGGCAAAATCATCGGCGAGCTGCATATCCGTCACTGAAAAATTGGTGGCGGTCATACCGAGCGGACGTAAAATGCGATGACTCACAAAACTTTCCCATGTAGAACCGGTTACTGCTTCTATAACACGTCCGGCGGTTACATAAAGTAAATTATTATATTGATATGTTTCTCGAAATCCTCTGCTGAATTCGAGATGTTGAATTTTTTCGACAAGTTCTTCCCGCGTAAACGGTGTACCCAACCAAACCCGGTCATGACGCGGAAGTCCGGACCGGTGCGTAACAAGATCACGAACCGTTATATATTCGTTTATATACGGATCGGACATCCTGAATTCGGGTAAATAATTACGAACGGGCGCGTCCCACTCAATAAGTCCATCTTGTACAAGCATTGCAATGGCGGTGGTAGTAAATGCCTTCGAGCACGATGCAATGGCGAAAATAGATTGAGGTGTAACGGGCATCTTATTTTCGATATTCCGGTATCCAAACCCCTCGCCAAAGATCAATGTTCCGTCCTTTACAATTGCAACAGCCATTCCGGGAGCGTTCCAATCTTCAATGACTTTATTGATAAATACATCAAATCCCTCAAGACGTTTATCGACATCGTTGCCGTAAAGATGTAACTGAAAGAAAACAACTACTATTATAACGGTTATTATAGAGCGCATTGCTGCCATTCGAATTACCTTTCTTTGAATAATTTATTGTTTTATATGTTAATCGTTTATTGGAGTAAACCGAATTGCCTGCCCCCCGCTCGTTGCAAGGCGCAACGTGAGAATCATACTGCAATCGACAATTTTTTCCTCAATGATTATATCGTATGGATTTTCGATCCAATCCGCGTCATTACCGTCGCGATGAATTGCCGCAATATATTTTCTGCCCGGATCGAGAAAACTTAAGGGCGCTTTGAGAAGTCTGCCGTTTTCGTCTGTTATGCTTCCCAGGTACCAATCATCGCTATTTTGGTCCTTCCGGACGATTGTGACATAATTCCCTATACTTGCATGAAGAACTTTCGTTTCCGACCAATCGACGGGCACATCTTTAATGAACTGAAACACATCCAAATTCTTTTCGTAATTCTCCGGAAGATCCGCCGCCATTTGCAGCGGGCTGTGAATAATAACATATAATGCAAGTTCTTTTGCGAGCGTAGAGTTTATACGGTTATCCGGACGGTATTCATCGAAAAACAGTTCAACAATTCCGGGCGTATAATCGAACGGTCCGGATAGATTACGTGTAAACGGAATAATGACGACATGATCGGGTGGATTACCGCCATCTCCACCCCACGCATTATATTCCTGACCGCGCGCTACCTCGCGCGTCATTAAATTCGGCCAGGTTCGCCGGAGTCCTGTATCTTTTACTCCCTCGTGAACATTGAGTAATATCTTATGTTTTGCGGCTAATTCCACCACACGTTGATGATGTTCTACCATAAACTGTCCGTGATGCCATTCATGGTTCGGTTTTCCGTTTTCATCATACCAGACAATCTCCGTACCGTGGCCGACATAGCCGGTTTTTACCGCACGCACACCCAATTTTTCATACAGGGCAAATGCATCTTCCATCTGTTCCTCGTAGTTAAGGATATTCGCAGATGTTTCGTGATGTCCCATCAATCGCACCCCTTTGCTCAATGCATACTGTGCAACGCCTTCAAGATCGAAATCAGGATACGGCTTCGTGAAATCAAAAACGACGCCGTCGGCATACCAATCACCGTCCCAACCGACATTCCATCCTTCCACGAGAACGTGATCGAAACCATGTGCGGCAGCAAAATCGATATACCGTTTTGCATTTTCCGTCGTCGCTCCATGGTTTGGTCCGCTGCCCCAGGTAGATTTATCGATATGCATTTCCCACCAGATGCCGACATATTTACCAGGATCAATCCAGGAGGTATCTTCAATTTTCGATGGTTCGTTGAGGTTAAGTATTAGATACGACGTAATTAATCCCCCAGGGTCATCCGATATTTGGATGGTGCGCCACGGAGTTATCATAGGAGTTTTTGTCCGAACCTTAACACCGTCAGCCCAGGGAAATAAATTTGCTTTTAAAGTATATCCGTGAATTCTTTCAAGCACCATTGTGGAATAATTCACAAGTGCCGCTTCGTGAATACTGAGATACAATCCGTCTTTTGTTCTCATAGTAAAATGTGTATGTACGGTATCAATGTCACTTAAGGGAGTGTTCTCATACAGATATTCAAAACGATTCCATTGATACGCACCAATCCACCAGCTTTCATGATCGCCGGTCAACGCAAACTCGGTTAATTCATCCATTATTTTAATTTGGTCGATATTTGGTTGTTCGGGGATTTCATACCGGAATCCAAGTCCGTCGTCATAGACACGAAACACAATTGATATTTCACGGGAGAGCGGACCGTTTTCGATCAAATCGACCCGCATTTCATTATAGTGATTCCGGATTTGTTTCTTTTCTCCCCAGAGCTGCGTCCAGGTTTCATCGTGATAAGATTGTGTGCTTTCTTTCAGGAAAAAACCATCTTTTAAATCCGGTGCTCCCCTCAAAATAAATCCAAGCGCCGATTTGTTAATGATCTCAATTCCGAACCGGCTGACATTATAATACGGTACACCATTTTCAAGTTTAAATTGTACCTGGATAATGTTGCCCGGTGATGAAACGGTGTGCTCGTCAGTGTGAACCGGTGAAGCCATAAGCAAAACAATAATAATAAGATAAATATGTTTCATAAACTGATTCCTTAAGGTGCATACGCTATAGTGGTGATTGATCCGATAATCCATGAATTTTGTAATAAGTTACAAATATTTTTAGATTGTGTAAAGGATTTATTTAATATTTGACTTTCCAATCACAATACATTATACTATGTAATATTAAATAACTCGCTCTACCCTTCTTTTCTTAGCAGTCTCTAAATGAATATGAATAGGCGGAGGATATGGTGAGATTCTATAATTATCAGTTAAAAGGAGCAATATGAATATATTTGTCGGTAATCTATCCCGGGACGTCAATGAGGACGAATTGCAGGCGGAATTTGAAAAATACGGCAAAGTGTCGAAAGTAACCATTATACGCGATATGTTTACGAGACAATCAAAAGGATTCGGTTTTGTCGAAATGCCTGCCAAGGCAGAAGCTGAGGCCGCAATCGAGGGTATGCGGGGGCATACAATCAAAGGGCGTGGAGTCAATGTAAACGAAGCACGCCCGCCGAGGGATAAAAACAGGCGCGGAAAAAGAAGATAAATTTGCATTTGACGAAATAATATCGTATACTATACCTCACAAATAAACAGTACACCGTTTATATTGAACTCTAAGCTTTTCCTGAGGTTTTTCAAAAGCTGCTGTAATAGTTAAAAGCTCCATCAAGATCGTCAGGACTTTAAGAAATCGCGATAAATGGTGAAGAAAATACACCGTATATACGCGATTTTTTTATTAGAGTCATTTTACAAATGGTTTGTACCGTCTGCTTACGGCAGATTTTTTGAAAAACTTTTTTATAAAGGAGAGTGTTCCATGGAAAAAGGAACAGTAAAGTGGTTTAACAGCGCAAAGGGTTTCGGATTCATTCAACGCGAATCCGGCGAAGATGTCTTTGTTCATTATCGTTCGATAACCGGCAACGGTTATAAGAACCTTGAAGACGGCGATAAAGTCGAATTCGAAGTTGAACAGGGTCAAAAAGGCCTTCAGGCAAACAACGTTCGTAAAATATAAGTTTACGTTCTTGTTGTAAGATTAAAAGTCCCGCATTATGATACATCGTGATGCGGGACTTTTTTTATCGACAGTAGTCACGCACCGTATCTAATAATATTTTTGATAACTCCACTACCGACTTAATCTCCACCCATTCCACTTCCTGATGGATGCCGCCTCCTTTTGGACCGATAATCACAGTGTCAATTCCTGCTTTACCGAGAATGGCAGAATCTTCCCACCACGAGTGACCTATATATGAAGGTTTACTTCCAAGAACATCTGCTGCTGCATTTGTAAGCGAACGCACTATCGGAGCATCCTTTGATATTTCATAAGGATCACGCCAGATGAAGGGCTGTATGCTTCCTTTAAAATCCTTGTCCTGTTTGGATAATTTATCAATTAATTCCCGAAGCTCATCTAACACACCATGTTCCGTTTCGCCGGGCAACGTTCTTCGTTCAACCATTATGCTGCATTTGCCGGAGTAGATAAATAAACTTTGTCCCCCATGAATAATCGGTACGTGTAAAGATGCCTGTCCGCACAAGAGATGAGTTTTCTCATCAGGCAATTTTTTCGATAACTCATCTAATTCGGCAAGTAACAACCCCATCTTCATATTCGCATCGATACCTTCCTGATGTCTGCCTCCGTGTGCAATTCTTCCCTGTGTTGTAATTTCAAATATGCCAAATCCACGATGACCAATGCAAATATCCAGATCAGTCGGTTCAGCAACTATTGCTGCATCCGTTTTATAATGTTTTATCAGTTCCTGAGCGCCAATGCTCTCATATTCTTCATCTGCCACAAATGAGAAGATAACATCACCTTTTACGTCGATATCATTATCTTTAATCGCTTTTGCTGCACCTATCATTGCAGCAATGCTGCCTTTCATATCGTACGCTCCGCGACCATACAGCTTACCGTCTTCTATCCGCGCAGAAAAAGGTTCAACCATGTTTGCGACGCCGACCGTATCCATATGCGCATTAAGCATGAGTGTTTTTCCTCTCCCCGAACCTTTCAACGTACCGACGACGTTGACTCGTTTCGGCGACAATACCGTAATATCCGATTCTATCTGAAGAGATTTAAGTAGACGGTCTATATATAACCCGATTTCTTCTTCACCTGCACCCTCATTATCGAGATCGGGATTGACAGAATTTATTCGGACCAGGCCGGTAAGCGTTTGCGTTATAAAATTTTCGTCTATCATTGAAGTAGTTTTTAGATATTTGACAATGCATTATTCAAATCATCAAGCAGATCTTCTACGTTTTCGATTCCGGCTGAATACCGGATGAGACTTTCCGGGATACCAAGTCGTTTTCGCTGAGCTTCCGTCATCTCGACATGGCTTGTTGTCTTCGGCGGTCCGACGAGCGTACTGACCGAGCCGAGACTGGCAGCCAGGTGCGCGAATGTAAGCCGGGGCAGAAATTGTTTCACATCGTTAAATCCGCCATGCAGCGAAAAGCTCAATACACCGCCAAAACCGGACATCTGTTCTTTTGCTATGTCGTGCCCCGGATGTGATTCAATTCCCGGATAAAACACCTCTTTTACTTTTGGGTGATTCCGGAGAAAGTGAGCAATTTTTAAAGCGTTTGCATTTTGCCGTTGTACCCTCAGTTCAAGCGTTTTCATACCCCTTATGAGCATGTAAGCGGATGCGGCATGCAGACTTGCACCGTTGATTTCTCTAAATTGAAATAGATTCCGCACCAGATTACTATTACCGCAAACAAGTCCACCCATAACATCCGAATGACCTCCGAGATACTTCGTTGCACTGTGTACAACCAGATCCGCTCCCATGGTAATCGGATTTTGATTGATCGGCGTAGCAAAAGTGTTATCCACCACAGCGATCGCTCCTGCATCGTGTGCCGATTTTATTAACCGCTTCAGGTCAAGTATCTTCAATGTAGGATTCGTCGGCGATTCAAGATACAATACTTTGCAGCCTTTGTCTATCTCCTCTTCAATCCGTTCATGGTCTGTTGTATTGCACAGTTGTACATCTATATTAAATCGCGGCAGATGCTCTAAAAATATTTTACCGACACCGCCGTAAGAATCTTTAATCGACACTACGCGGTCGCCGGGTGATAACAAAGAAAACAGTGTGTTACTGATAGCAGCCATTCCCGTCGAAAAAGCAGTTGCCGACTCAGCGCGTTCCAATAGACGAATTTTCTCTTCTAATACCGAAACCGTCGGGTTGGTATTACGACTATATATGTGTCCCTCCCGTTTCCCGATGGCAACGTCAAACCATTCATCCATATCATCGTATGCAAAAGTTACGCTGTTGACAACTGGTGGAGTCGTAGCTCCTTCGCAAAATGTTTGCATCTCTCCCGCCCAGACGGCTGCAGTTCCCGATTTAGTCTTTGATAAATCCATACTATCCTTGAAATTGATTAAGAACACCCGGGCTATCCGGTGTTCCCTAATGTTTTTTGTGTTTAAATATGAACAGAATTTAAATTTAAAATAGTTTCTGAAATATACTAAAAAATAAATCATAAATACAATTTAGGCTATAATATGGACTCAATAGTCTTTTGTTGTTGATCACCTATTTGTTATTTTTAATAAAAACTATATATTATACTATGCATCTTCCCATTAGTTCAAGGGATGAATTTACCGTGAAACAAATCTGTACGTTCATATCGCATTTACTCACAAGATCATTCTAAAAGGTGACTTATGAATACCGGAATACATCGTTTCATATTTATCCCGCTGCTCGTTATATTCCTTTTCGGAGCGTGCGAACGCCCTGAAGAGGATATATTGAAAATGATGCCGGATAATACCAATTTATTGTTCGAGAATGAATATGTTCGGGTTCTTAATATTACACTTGATCCCGGAGATAGCCAACCTCTTCACATGGGAGGCAAACGGTTAATCTATGCTTTAACCAATTATACTATAAATTACTATCAACCGGAGGACACTACCGAAATCACGTGGAATAAGGGAGGAATTCACTGGCATGAAAGTGGGATCCATGCAGTGGATAATATCGGTGAGACGATAGCCGATTATTTAGTCATTGAACGAAAGCAAGCGGCCTTACCCGAATTCACAAAACCGACAGATGAAGAAATTCCCACTTTGGCTGAAACAGGTTTCTCAATCGAAGTTTTCGAGAATGAGCATGCACGTGTATGTCGTGTAACCCTGCCTGCGGTAGAGATAATACCGGAACATTTCGGTCCACCCCGGCTCATCTATTCACTATCCGATTATAAGATACTCTATACTGCAGAAGCAAAAGATAGTGTAGAAAAAGAGTTTCAGAAGGGTGATTTTCATTGGCATCCGGCAGGAATGCATAGTGTTGAGAATATCGGAGAAGAGACTGCAGAATATCTAATTTTCGCTTTTTTACAGTAGGAAATTATTGTACTAACAGTAAAATCCTTGCACAAAATGCAAAGAAAAAGAGTGAACTTGCGGCGCACTGTTCAATCATTCGAAAGATGAATGGTGCGTCGCAAATGAGGGATCCGAACAGTAATATCGTTTTTCATCAAAATATACGTTGATAGAGCGAATAATACTCCATCACACTATCCACGTAATTAATTGTTTCCTCATAGCCGGAAAAATACCCGCCTTCCGGTTTCCCTTTTTCCCATACACATTGATGAAGTGTGGAATATTGGCTCGACAATAACGGCAAAATAGACCGGATAATCGACCAGCGATTCGGATCAAGATGCAGGTACATAGCTATACTTTGGGCATCTCTTACCCGGGACAGACCACCGTTATATGACGCGAGGGCAAGCATTAATTGATCTTCTTCGTTTGCTCTGGAGAGACTATAACCGTTTTCATGTGAGAGCAACGAATATGTCCACCATAAGTAATGTATGCCACCGGCTATATTGCTTTCAGGATCTTGTATATTTTCGATATAAATAATTGAAGAAACCTCCCGGCCGGTTTTTGGCATAATCTGCATTAAACCATACACGCCGACCGGACTCACCGCTTCAATTTGAAAACGAGATTCCTGATTCATCAAAGCGAGAATCAAACGCCAGTCAAACCCGTATCGATCGGCATATCTTCTAATTATATCCCCGTACGAATCAAGAATTCTTTCGATATGAGGATAACCGAGTTCGTACGCTGGAATATTGCCTGTATTTGTAATTTGATCGATTCCGAGAGGTTGGGCAATGATTATTTCGGCTGACTTCGGTGTGTCCTTCATACACCCAATGAGCGCAGTCAAGAAAAGTACAAATAAAATTTCATACCATTTCATATCGACCTCACTGTTTATTATAACAGTATAACGCCGAACCTATGACTATTGTTACAAATTTCTATCTGATCCTACATTTTATCAGAAGTATATCCTTCTGACGCACCATCGGTTATAACAATGGAATCGCCTTTTGTATAACTGACTCCACCACTTACCATCCCATATCTCTATGTCTTTTTCCCATAGTGATTGTGATAATGCACGAAGTTCCGCCGGTTTCCAGGATAAAATAGCAGTAGTAGCACGTGCTTCAACAATAAAATTTTGAATTACATTCTCTTCGTTTTTTACGGCAAGTAATACATTTGGTATGAATATGAATATGAAAAAGGGGATAAAACGAATTGATTCCTTTTTTTGTCGTACAAAACCTATCAGGCCGTAAGTAATCAAGGCAATTTCTTTTCCCTGCTGACAACAAATTCACGTTTGCCTATTTTTTATTAACGCCTGAGCAACAGTGTCCGGTTCAGCTATGATGATCACCGGTTTACTCTTGCCCAGGCGTATTATAACATTTTATCTACTCACCCACCTCTTTACCGGTTATTGCGTGCTGCACCGATACCTCGAAGCTCGACTTAGTACCAGCGGCTTTATTACCTCTGAAAGTTAAAGTCCATGTACCCGTATATTTATAATATCCCTGATTCGGATCCTGGCATGCAAAATTTTGCCCCCGTAGCGAAAGGGCATTACCAAGATTGTATTCTACGGACTGGTTTGCCGGGTTAGTCACCCTCACACTTATCATATTCACGTCGTCTGTTTCACAACGCCCAAAAAATTGTAGTCCTGCCTGACCACCTGTCAGAGTCACACCTTGAGAAAAAACTGTAAAGGTCGGTGGATTATCAGCAGGGGGCTCTACAGGTCCTTCTTTATCATCACTACATCCGAAAAATGCCACAAGGAATGCAATACTGATAATTAGTAATATATTTTTCATCATTTGATTTCCTTATTTTTGAGTGGAAATATACACCATTATAGAACCATGGGGTTACTCTATGTTTATCTGGTGTTTTTGGTTGTTTTGTTTTTATGGCGGGGAAATATCCGTTACCGTATAGTTGGTACCAATTCCATTGTTAGGAGGATAAATATAAAATAAATTTTAAATTCTGAGATTTTCCTCATATTCAAACAATTATACTTCACTAAACCCTAAAATGATGGTGTTTTTGTTACGGTAAAATTAATTTTTTAAAAACTAATAAAAGATATTCTCTGCCAAAAGTCATTTCTTATTCATTTTACATCAAAAATACTTCCTTAGAATTTATGGTAAATATTATAGAATGTCAATATTTCATCATAAAACTTCAAATATTGTAATGAAACAACTTTTCCGACCAGATGTCTAATAATACCCATCCGCAATTATAAACCTGCGCTATTAAAAACCTCACATATGCAAAATTGTTCAATTTAAACGATTTCATTAAAAGCTTTTAACAAAAACTCTGGCACGGTAATTGATAATATATCATAATGTGAGAGATATAAATATATATTAACCGAAAATTGTGCCATCTTATACTATGAAACTTAAACTGATAAGAGATAGAGAAGAAATCGGCATCAGAGCGAAACCGGTACTCGAAGAGGTACAATATTCATTGATGCATGAACTAAATCTCGTAATGCAATTCTATTTTCATCAAAGTATCGATGATATAATAGACGAATTACGATATCAATCGCATTGCATTGGAAACCCTTCACAACCCGATGCCATACTGAAAACAATCTACCATAGTGGTGTATTATACCAGCGGTCGGATAAAATTGTTTCCCAGATGCGAAATGCAATCGCACGGTATGTTCGCGGGACATATGGTCTATGCATACAATGCGGTGAAAATATTCCTGTATTGCAACTTATGAATACACCGACCACCGATCTTTGTGCCGATTGCATCCAGGATCGATATTCCTCGATTTATTTAAAGAGTAGTGTCAATTGACCAAATAGAGCGGCATAAGAAACAGTAACCCCGGATAAAATATATGCCCGGGGTTATTTGTTTATTCTCAAAAAGGATACATACTGGTAAGAATACCAGTGATGTAAACGATGATTTTGGAACAGATAAAATACTTAAAGAAATAATTTATTCTGAAAAATCCCATCCACCAACTGCATCAAAATCTCCGCTAATAGTAACTTCTTTGTCTGTTTCATAGTCATCCCCGGTCCATCCCGTTGCCGTATACTGAAACGAGCCGGCAAATCTTTTATCGGTAGCAGTAGTTACCGTCATAGAACCGGATTCTGCGAAGAAATACTCCTGATGCTCGCTTGAAGTATACCAGGAAGCAAAGGAGGTTTGACTGGCATCCTCACTAATTGGATGTGTTCCTTTACCGGGAGAAGCTGTGCCGAATAAAAACGTAACCATGAGTGCTGATTCTTCTCGTTCATCTCCGGATACTAATGCAAGAGAAAATCCCTCTTCCGGTTGCGTTGTAATAACAAATACAGCAGATCCTGAAAATTCACGGTTTACGTCCCCGGTTATCTTCACCGTAAATGATCCTGCATCGCCCGGTCCGGTCGAGTTGTCATCACAACCGAAAAAGAAAGCGACTGTAAATAATAGAATAAATCCGAAAATATAATTATAGTTCATAACATTCCTCCGATGAATATTTGCTTATCTCTGTATTGCTATTTCAACAACATGAGCTTCTTACTCTGCACAGATTCACCTGCCTGCAAGCGGTAGACGTAGACACCGCTCGGAAGATGCGCTGCGTTAAATGTTACTTCGTGATTACCGGCTTCCAACTCTCCGTCAATCAATTTTGCGACTTCCTGACCGAGCGTATTAAATACACTTATTACCACGTGTATACGTTCGGGGATGCTGTAACTAATTGTCGTCGATGGGTTGAACGGATTCGGGTAATTCTGCATCAGGGT
>PWTU01000482.1 GCA_003562775.1 Ignavibacteriales bacterium | reverse complement strand
GTGTGGGTGTAGCCGGTAACTTCACTTTCTATTTCATAAGCATCGCAGAGGGCAGTGTCGCGGTTGCTGCGACGCTGATGTACTGCGCACCGGTGTTTGTCTATCTCGTGTCCTTCACACTTAAGCTCGAAAGACCCACTCTTTTCAAGTGGGCCGCGATCGCGATGGTAATGCTTGGCGTCGTGCTGCTTACAGGTATTTACGAGATTGGGGCGGGTGACGTCACGCCGATCGCCGCCGGTGCCGGGCTGCTTTCCGGCCTGTCCTATGCGGTATTCATTTTCGGCTTCAAGTATGCGGCACCGCACGGCAGCCCACAAGCGATTCTCGTAATAGCGTTTGCGGTACTCGCCTCCATACT
Organism: Ignavibacteriales bacterium; assembly: GCA_003562775.1. Classification (GTDB taxonomy): domain Bacteria; phylum Bacteroidota; class Ignavibacteria; order T3Sed10-11; family T3Sed10-11; genus T3Sed10-11. Next base: position 4,514 of record PWTU01000482.1, on the reverse strand, counting down.
ATTCTGGCTGGGCGATCCCGAGCAAACCGTGGCAGTGCTGAGCACGCCGAGTTGGCCGTTGTTCGTGGTGTTGGGGGTGGTTGGCGCCGGGATTGTCGTTTATTTTCTATATCGTCGGTCTGAACCATACCGCACCGGCTGTAGCGTCTGTTGTGGCGATGGTCGAGCCGGTCACCGCGTCGCTATTCGGCGTCGTGGTTTTGAATGAATACCTGGTCGGTCTGCAAATCTTGGGCATGGGACTGATTTTGGTCACCGTGACTGCACTGAGCGTAAATTCGAGCACTCGATGGGCACGGCCAATTGCTGAGTAGTGCTTGAATCCAGAATACCCCGCAAATCAAGCGGACGCGTTTTCGTTTAGTTGCTTACATTCAATCGTCCGTCTCCCGAAGGAACTCTGTATCTCCTGCCACTCATAGGAATCGCGTGAATAGGTATATCCAAAAAGATTATTTATATCCAGTATGTTGATAGCTTTGAGAACAAAGCTGGTAAAGTACGTGCCGAACATCTGACGGAATCGCATCAACCGGAAATCCCGATAGCGCGCCGAGTTTTTAGCGCTGTACACCGGTTCGTATACATCGTAATCCTTATGGTAAACCGCTCCCTCAACCGGTGTGTACGGTCTGCCGGTTGCGTATTTGAAGTTGATAGACTTTATCACGTTCTTATAAAACTGCTGCATTATACCCGAAATACTATTGATATAGAAATTTTGTATATGTATATTATCTGGAAATTAACCTGATTAATGTATTTTAGAAAACAAACAAAAAACATCTATGAGCCAAAATTTATTAAATAGAATTACCCGAAAGCATAATATATGCCACGGGAAACCTACGATTCGTGGATTACGCTATCCAGTAGATACTATGTTAGATTTATTGGCATCTGATATGAGCATTGACGAAATATTAGCTGATTATCCGGATTTAGAGAGAGAAGACCTTCTGGCATGTCTTGAATATGCTGCGCAACTAACCCGCTCTAAAAAATCGCAAAAAGTTAGCCAGTGAGAGCTATCGTTGACGCCCAACTTCCGAAAAGTCTTTCCGAGCTCTTATCCACATTTGGTGTTGATTCAAAACACACTTTAGATCTACCCGAAAAGAACGCAACCCCGGATGATGAAAACATACGAATTGCAGATCGAGAGACTCGAATTGTAATAACAAAAGACAGTGATTTTCTGGACAATTATATTTTACATGGGAGTCCTAATAAACTGTTAATAGTTTCAACCGGAAATATAAGTAATCAAATCCTAATTCAGTTATTCGAAAAAATTTGGATACATTGAGATCACTGTTCGAGAAGCATTCAGTGATTGAGATAGACGAAGAAGAAATACAGGTTCATTTTTAAGTTTGCTCTTATAGGATCGATATGGTCAATAAGGTTTAATAACAGTATAATATACCATCTAACGTTATGCTTCCCATTACACCCCTCACAAATTCACCGCCACCCCGAAAACCACCGTCCGTCTCCCGAAGTAACTTTGTATCTCCTCTCGTTGCGAGTAATTGCGCGAATAGGTGTATCCGAACAAATTATTAATATCCAATATATTGATCGCTTCAAGATAAAACACGGTGAAGTACCTGCCGAACAACTGCCGGAAATACATAAACCGCAGATCGAGCCGGCGGAAGTTGTCGTAGCGCTTGGAGTTTTTCGGACCGTATACCGGCTCGTACACATCGTACTCCTCACGGTAAACCGAGCCGGTAACCGGGGTGAATGGTCTTCCTGTTGCGTATTTAAAATTGATCCCCGTACGAAATGCATCGGATAATCGATAGGTTGCGATGAGCGTCAGGTTATGTGTTACGTCGTATGAGCTCGGCGCGTACTCCTCGTAGTCCAGCCACTTTCTTTTGGTATCGACGAATCCGTACGATATCCACCCCTCAATACGCGGCAGTAATCTACCCTTTGCCATCACATCGATGCCGCGAGCGTAGCCGTACCCGCTGTTATCGTAATTTAGTTCGGGGTGTTCGAGCGGCAGGCGGTCGTATTCCTTATGATAAAGCTCGACGCGGAAGTTTGTGTTCGAAGACGGCGCATAATCGTATGCGGCAATGTAATGCATCGCGCGCATCGGTTTCAGATCCGGGTTGCCGAGCGCGGGATCGTAGAGCCGGGGGTCCGGCGTCTGCTGGAAAACGCCGAAGGAGGTGCGAACCGTCGAGTTCGAACCGACCGTATAGCCGAGCGTTACTCGAGGATCGAACCACATTAGATCGAGCTCATTGACGTAATCGAACCGGATGCCTGCGACGGCGGAGAGGTTCCGGTATCCGAATAATCCCGGCAGTTCGAGTTCGGTGTACCCGCCTGCACGGCTGCCGCCGTATTCCACATCGATAACGGTAGACGGTGCGTCCGGATGGATATTATAATCTTCATCGGGAATTCGTCCCAAATACGAAAACGTCCGGTACTCCGCTTCCGCTCCGAACAACAATCTCCATTTCGATGAATGAAAATACTCCGCATCTGTCCGCAATTTATAGGCATCATTCAATCGTTCGAGATCGAGTACGCCGAGCTTCCACATACCGGTGTACCGGCTTGCGGACAAACTTGTTTTCGTAACGAGCCGTGATGTCAGCGCTTCCGTATGATGCAGATTGATCAGATAGTTGTTCGATTCGCCGTCGAATGCACCGTCATACTCCGCGCGGCGTACGTGCACGCCCTGCTTATCCTGCGCCGCAAGCGTGTACAGCTTAATCCGTCCGGTATCCGAATATCGACCCGAAACAAGGACGCCGATATCGCGCGACCGCGGCATAACGGTAAACTCATCCTGTGTTCCGTTCAGCCACATAACCGGATCGGTATAACTCTGACGTGCATCGACCCGAATGCCGAGACGGCTGCCGGCGACCGGAACATGTGCACTTACCCCGCCCCCTGCAAGATTAAGTCCGATATTGTATGTGGTATGATCGGGTTCGTTGTGTGTTTGCATATCGAGCACGCCGGAGAGCACGTTTCCGTACTTTGCCGAAAAGCCTCCGCTCGAAAAATACATACCCCTGATAATATTCGTATTGATATTCGAAAACAAACCGCCGTAAGCAGATTCGAACGTGTAGGGATGATAAAGGGATGCACCGTCGAGCAGCGTTATGGTTTCCGTCGGATCGCCGCCGCGGACGTACAACTCGGCGCTTTCGGATACCTGCGTGAGTCCCGGAAGTGTCTTTAGTGTTTGAAAAATATCCGCCGCACCGCCGGGCGTCATTAAAATGTCCATCGGGGAGACAACGAGTCCCTTCTCTTCTTCGGAGCCGAACGAACTCGCACTGATGACCACCATCTGGGTCTCTACCGCTTTGCTTCGAAGACGGATGGTATAGGTATAGTGTTTAGACGGTTCGAGATTTAGTGTTTGTTTATGCTGCTCGTAGCCGACGATGCTTGCCACCAATTCTGCTTCACCCGTTTTTTTTGTTGTAAAACTGAACGACCCGTCCTCCGCCGTCATCGATCCGTCGAACGTACCGGCAAGATAGACATTCACATAAGCGAGCGGTTCGTTATTATCGCCGGTAACGATTCCCTCTATAATAATAGTACGCTCCTGCGCGTTGATGATATGAACGAATATAGCAAGATGTATTATAAGAATTCTGAGCGATTTCAAGATTGCATCTCCTTTGTTTGTTACTTGTTGCTGCCTGCCTCTTATTCATTTTCGACAAATTTTTCTTCCAGCGCCGGAAGAAGACTATACTTCACCCAAGCGTAATCCGGTTCTATCTCGAGCACTTTCTCAAATACGGCAAGCGCATCCTCATCACGATCTAACCGTTCGTATGTAATCCCCAGCCAGACAAGTGCATCGGTGTATCCCCACGACGGTTCGAGCGCATCATATTCGCCCCGGTTCTCAAATAACTCCACTGATTTCTTATACGCATCAAGCGCTTCGTCGATCGAGCCGCCGAACATACGGGGCGTGTTCAGTTTCTGTGCCGCGTGCATCAGCCATGCGCGGGGATTTTCCGGATGGTTTTCGGTTGCCTGCTGTGCAAGACTGTTTGCTTTAGGACCGAGTGTCAATGCACGCGTCCAGTTCTTTGCGATCTGTAAACCGTGGATTGCCGAGAGCAGCGCCTGTGCCTCAGACCAGTCCGGCTTTCTCCGGAGTATTCTCTCCAGCCGCTCCACCGCCTTATCCGCTACCGGATCGAACCGGTCTTTCTCACGGTTGAGTAAATAGGTCATTAAACGGTATTCCGCATAAGCGACATGGTATTGGAGCAAGAGGTTATCCGGTTCCATTGCTAGCGCACGTTCGAACATGCTGTGACCCTGCATCAATAACGATTTATCGGATCCGATCGAACCGTGTTCGACGGTCTCTTTCGCCGCGCCGATGAAGTCGTGCAGATCGGATTGTGCAGGCGCTTGGAGTACAAAGAATGTCAGTAACAAAAGTATGAATTGCAGGTATTTCATGATGGTACCTCCCTGTTAGAATGGGT
>PWTU01000534.1 GCA_003562775.1 Ignavibacteriales bacterium | reverse complement strand
CTCCTAAGGTACCTCGAAAACCATAATCACTATATATCGCTATATGCTCTACAGGCGGACTTACCATATTATGAATATCTTCAAGATACTGCTCTTTATTGGCCTCAAAGTCCGCTTTCGCATCGGGGAACCAATTAAGGTCGCCCAATGGTAACCCATCGGTGCCTGCCGTCATAAGTGCTTGATCCGTATAAGAGAAATCTTCCGGCAAAGGCCACACAATACTTACATTGGGGTCCACTTCAGGTAATCCCCAGAAATACGGTTCACCATCGATACCTCTCACACGTACATCTTGAATTGCCGTCCACATTCGGTCAATAAAGTCCTCGTCAACAGGATACATTGCGAAGTCAGGTCTTTGATCTAACCATAATGTATCCCTCGCAATCATATCATCATATACATCAAAATAATCTTCGGCCTGTGAGGGAGTCATCCACCACGACCCTACTATATCGTCCTGTGCATATAAATCGGCAAATTTCGGGTCGAGCCATGCGGCATTATTTGCTAAAACTACTCTTCTTCCAAATTCGGGACCGTATCTCGCCGGTAATGCACCAAGTGTAAATATACCTAAATGAGTATTTCTTGGTTCATCTACCAGCCATTCCTGAACTTGCCATGCTTCTTCACCATGCCATCTTGTATTAATGACTAGATTGTTTGTTATGAATGCATCCCGCCACCACACGCCTTCCAAAAACTGCCGACCGACGTTTATCACCGTGTTATGGTTAAAACGGACATATTGCGAAGCACCATCGGATATCTGAAGTACGTTATAACCAACATTGAAAAAGGTGTTGTTCTCGACGATAATTGTATCCTGATCCTGCCATGTATTTATCGCACGTCCCCACCATTGCGATGCATGCGGGTCGGGTACTAAGTTTCTGAATATACAATTTGTGAAAATGATTGTATTGTGAGCGCCGCCTTCCCAGGCAGGAATTGCAAAATTACTGCGCTCAAAAACGACATTATTAAAAATATGACGTGAGTTGCTTCCGTCTATTTGTATCGGTTCATAATGTGTCTGATCGCCGGTATCATCATTACCGAGAATATAGAGGTTTTCGAGCGTCAAATCCGCGTAGACCATCATCATTTTATCATCCACAGTCAAATCATCTCTTCTCCATATCTGAATGATAGGAGGTTGGTCGAAAAATCTGTAGTCCCCATCCAGATCTCCAACGATGTGCAGCGGAAAATCTGCTTCAATCCTCTCCGTGTTCGGATAGAAACCGCCCCATTCCAGCCGGTACACACGTCCCTCGGGAGGTTTACCGGTATCTTCCAATCTATCATCTTCTATAGTCATTAAAAGAGAATTAATAATGACTTCTTGATTAACCTCATCCCACCACGGAACATCAAGGGTGTCGCTCTCCTGTGCAACGATCTGTCCGGTGAAGAACACAGCACACACGAACAAAGTCAACACCATAAATCGGAAATTAATCTTGTACTTATTACTCATGATATGACCTCCTATTATGTATTTTGAGTTATTTTAAGTGCAGCATTTAGTTAATTAGTGTTCGTTTTTAAAAACCGTAGCGTATACCCACATCCATTGTAAATCCATAGTACTCAGTATAGGTAGGATGTATAAAGGCGTCTCCTCTGAAGCTTCTATCGGGTCTATTGTTCAGATTATTGAAGTTAGCAAATATCTGGAATCCACGACCTACTCTCTGCTGAAGTGTGAGATCCCATCGATCATAATCACCTGAGAATTGGTCCAATACGGGTTCTCTATCAATAAAAGTAACTACGTCGGTCTGATATAGATACGATAGACGAACTGAGAACCCTCGATAATCATAACCAACTGTAGCATTTAAAATTTGTGCCGGTTGATCCGGCATCCTTGTTTTTCTCGTATAAGGGATAAGTTCATATTCGTAGCCAACCGGTGGTCTTACCAGATGCCTTTGTAATGTAAACAATTGTTTTTCCATTTCAGACCAAATACGGGTATAATTTATATTTAGTACTAATCCCGTAAAGGGTCGCGGCAAATACCAGAAATTAGTTTGCCAGTCTAACTCGAACCCCTCGTATGTAGCCGGATAGGGATTGTTGATGTATGTAAAAACTCGAGGCATCGTTCTTGCGTACCACTCGTCAGGTATGTTGTGTCCCGGGAGCGGCCGAACTCCTTCCCCGTCGATCGTGAGTTCATCCCGAACTAAAAAGTATTCGGTCATAAATATCAGATCCCGGATTTTCTTACTAAAACCGGCGATACTAAACAGTCCTAAATGTTTCTGATAGAAAGAAATTACGGCATCATAATTTGTTGAATGAGAGGGTTTGAGTAATGCATTTGCTGCATTGATATAAGTGTGATAGTAATTCGCTCTTGTAATCGGTGCATATTGAATAAAATCGGGGCGTGTGATGGTTTCTGTTCTTGCAAAACGGAGTTGCAACCACTCCGCCGGCTGCCCTATAATATGCACCATTGGAAGCCAGAACTCATTTTCGCGGGTATTGTTTAACTCAATAAACCCCATCGGCTCCAATTGATGCTCACCTGAAGTCATTTCTCTGAACCGTTGACCGTCATACTCAGAGTAATCTCTTTCCCAGCGGACACCGGCTATAAGTGAGAGGTATCGACCAATTTTGAAGTCACCCATTAAATACCCTGCCTGATATTGCTCAACACCTTTATAATCACGTCCGAATGACCCGACTCCATATTGCTGCCATATCCCACGAGGGCCGGGAGGAAAACTGCTGAAAAAATTCATCAGGGCATTCATCATTGTTAAATCGAGAACAAATCCGAGCGGATATTCACCTTCAAGAAAATCAGTTCGATTGTGATCACTTAGAAATCCCGTAATAGGCAACCCTCCTTCGGTAGCAACGAGCTCTGCAATACCCCAATCAGGAAATGCCTCATCAACAAGATCAAGGTGATCTACTGCGCCACCGTATGAAAGTCCGTAACGACCTTGTTGCTCCTCGTCGTTTGTCCGATTCAACCATCGAAATTTTGCACCTGTTTTTAAGTAACCGCTGACCTGGTTACTTAAACGTAATGGCATCTCAACATTGAATTGCGTACTTGCCTGATTTTCCTCGCGCTTCGTATCGAATCTGTATAACCCTAATAAAAGAGTTTTTTCCTCTAATGGAATTCTATGCGGCATTATCTCGGTCGGACGTGTTTCAGAAGTAACATAAAAACCTTCTTCAAATCGAGCGCCGGTCTCCCTGAATGTCCATACACGTTCATCGGGTTGATCGGTTCGCGATCCTGTTCCAGCCAGACTGATATCGTACCGAATCCATCCGAAATCTTGCTCCAAACCAATAGATCCGGTATAAATTGAAGTATTTCCTCCACGAGCTTCAAGATCATAATGGTGACGGAGGTCGGCGATACTTAATCTGTTTACATTGTGTACGCCATCCCACGCAAGATGGCTATAAAATGAATTAGCGGTAACCTTTCCATAGGGTATACGATAATCTAAAAATATGCTTGCTCCGCTTCGTCCCCTGTTTAAATTCTCTTCCCGAAGATTGAGTGAACTTATTACTATTTCTGTCTCGCCCGTCCGCGGGTCTGTGGATTGCCGGTAATCACCGGAAAATTTATCGGCGCTACGATCATATTCGTCGATATTGAAGTTTCCAATAATACCCAATCGATCCCGGAAGAACCTGCCGCTTATGCTACCCGATATATTATAGTTTCCGTAATAGTCCTGAAGGCGATTATAACCTCCCTGCATAGAGACACTTACCTGAGTTCTTTCCGGAGCTTCTCTTAACTTCAAATCCACAGTACCGCCAAGAACATCGGCATCCTGGTCCGGGGTAATTGCTTTCATCAATTCAATTCCCTCGAGCATGTTGGAGGATATGAGAGAAAGATCCACACTTCTATCATCGGCTCCTGTTGCAGGAAGCCGGACACCATTTACGCTAATGACATTGTATTTTGGAGATAATCCGCGTATAGTAATTTTCGTTGCTTCCCCTCCGGTACGCTGGATAGAGACACCCGGCAGACGTCCGATTGATTCTGCCGCGGTTACATCGGGTAACTCCCTGATGCGGTCGGCTGAAACGATATTGGTTATCCCCCTGGAAGCAAGTTGTCGGCTTATCGCATCCAGTTGTCCCCGCGCCTGGGCGGTAATGGTTACCTCATCAAGCAATACTCCCATCCACTCCAGTTGAATATCCAGTTTTAATTCTTCTCCTCCTCTAACTGTAATGCTGATATCATCTTTTCTTTGATATCCAAGATATGAAGCTACAAGTATATATTCTCCGGCAGGTACGCGTCGAATATTATATACACCATCATTGTTTGTCGCACTTCCGAGAGTCGTACCTTGCAGTACCACATTAGCACCAACCAGAACCTCTCCTGTAGATTTATCTGTTACAGTTCCGGTTATCTCTCCGGTTGCCCGTTCAATTTGGTCTTCACTTGTCAAAACCATCCTATTCGGTCGTTGTACAAGTACACCGACATTATGCTCTGCTAATAATAAATCGAATGCTTCTGTTACCGTTATATACTCTTTCTGTACAGTCACTAATTTATCGGCGGGGAAATTATCCGGACTATAAGATAGCAATATACCACCCTTGCTGGCTATTTCACGTAATGCATATTCAAGTTTTACATTTTCGAAATCGATCGATATCAATTTATCAAACATATTAAACGGCGCTAAAACAGGCGGAATATTCAGAATACCTGCATTATTCTCTTTATCTACAAGATGTGTTGTTTGAGCAATTGCAACAAATTGAAAGCAAAACAAGTGTATGATAATACCGATCAAGACTACTACAGAAAATGATCTTATTATTTTCATATGTACCTTTCCTGTCAAATAATCG
>PWTU01000564.1 GCA_003562775.1 Ignavibacteriales bacterium | reverse complement strand
TCGCCTATCGCCGGTCAACTTATTCAAGAAGGTCATCTCAATCACCGGGTTTTCGCTGTTCACGTTGCAAGAGATTCTTCGATCTGGGTTGGAACTGCAAACGGTGTAAATGTCTCACACGACGGCGGAGAAAGCTGGCGAAAGTTTAATCATCAAAATCAAGTCCAGGGTATTCTCAGCAACTGGGTAATTAAAATTGCAGATCAACTATTACCCGACGGCACCATCAGGGTCTGGACTACCAACTGGCGGGCAGAAGATCCCGAGGAAATGTACGGAGTAAGTTATACCGATAATTCAGGGGAATCATGGACGAATGTTCTTCATAATATTCAGGCATACGATTTTGCCTTTCGCAATTCAACCGTATATGTGTCAACCGAAGAAGGCGTTCTGCGTTCAGAAGACGGAGGAAAAACCTGGGAAGGATCGGGATCGATTGTAGATCCGGAAACAAGACAACGATTTATTACACGAGAAGTTCTTTCCGTAGCAACAACGTCCGATTACTTATGGATCGGTACTTCAGAAGGCATTGCCCGCACCGAAGATTATCCCGGAAGCAGATTCGGGTATGAGTGGAAAATATTCCGGACATATAACGAAGTTGCAGGAACCGACAATACCTATGCATATCCAAACCCGTTTTCACCATCGTTAACGGTGACGCGAATCCACTACGACACCGGCGGCTCAGACGCGGAGGTTTCGATCGATTTATTCGATTTCGGAATGAATCGTATTCGCACACTCATCAATAAAGCCGGCAGATCGGCGCACCATGAACATGATGAGATCTGGGATGGTAAAGATAATAACGGTACTATCGTACCGAATGGTGTATATTTCTACCATGTTACCGTTAACGGTAATGATAGCCGGTGGGGAAAGATTATGGTGCTCCGATGAAACGTCTAAGAATAAATAAATTAACATTTCTCGGTATTGTTACTATTTTAACCTCTTTTATTGCTAATGAGGCAATTGCAAATAATAACGGTGCATGGGTCGGATCGTTCAGTAGAATGGGCTTCGGACCGCGAGGTATTGCAATGGGGAATGCAGTCAATGCAGTTACCCACGGACCGATAGTAAGCTATTACAACCCCGCTGCAATTGCATTCAGTACGGCACCTACATTAGAAGCCAGTGTGGGACTATTAAGTCTCGACCGGTCGCTAAACTTCGCACATTTTACAACGCGAATTCCTCCCGCGGCCGGATTTTCCATTGCTGTTATTAATGCCGGTGTTTCGGATATAGACGGGCGAAATCGCGATGGAATACATACACGTTATTTTTCTACGTCGGAAAATATGTTCTCGTTTGCATTCGGTCTGCAATTTACCGAGCGTATTGCCGCTGGTATTTCGTTCAAATTATACTACTATAGTCTGTACGATGATATGTCGAGTACAACTATAGGACTCGATCTGGGATTCTTGTACCAATTGAATCGCCGAATTCAACTTGCCGCGGGAATTAAAGACATCAATAGTAAATATAAATGGGATTCATCGAATCTATACGAGCAACAGGGACGGGTTACCGAAGATAACTTCCCGTTGTTGTATCAGATCGGAGGATCGTACTTATCGGACGATAAGACATTACTGGTAAGCATACAGAGTGAATATTCCGAAGCGTACGGGTTTATATTACGGGGCGGTGTGGAGGCATTCGTCTCGGAGAACATTATCCTGCGCGGCGGAATCGACAATATGCTCGACGAAGATTCAAGTAAACCCTCGCTCGGTATCGGCATACGGCATCCTGTTCGTGATTGGCTGCCGTCATTTAATTACACGCTCGTATTCGAACCGCATGCTCCGTCAAGTTTTCATATCATTAGTGTCGGGATAGAATTTTGATGAAACAATTAATCTTTATACTCTCGTTTATCGTATTGATCAGTCCGGCAACATCGGCCGGCGGTTCCGGTAGTTTAACCTTCCTCAAACTCGAAACAAGCGCACGTTCTGCGGCTATGGGCGGCGCCGGAGCGGCTTTATATCACGAGGCATCGCTTATACAGTACAATCCTGCAGCAATTGCCGATATGGTTTATTCTGAAATTCAGCTCATGCACACCGAATGGATACAGGGCATGTCTTTTCAGTATGGAAGTGCGGTATGGTCATTTGGGAGATCGTCACTTGGTATCTCGTTATTTAATTCATCAATCGGAGGGATAGAGGTTCGAACCCGCCCCGGCCCGCCTGAAACTGAATTCACTGCCCGTAATTTCGGCGCCGGTGCTACTTTTGCATACCGTATAAGTCCTTCTTTTCGAGCCGGAGTAACCGGAAAACTTCTGTATGAAAAAATATTCATTGATGAAGCAACAGGTTACGGGCTTGATTTCGGTGTACAATACCGCTCTACAACTCCCGGATTATTTTTCGGTTTTTCAATTCTTAATATCGGTTCGATGACCGATCTAAGGAATGAACCAAGCGAGTTGCCGCTTTCATACCGCATCGGTTCCTCATATGAACTCCCGTTCACCATGGACGAACTTGCAATACGGTTAGCCGTCGATGCACTCCAATATAGCGGCGATGACAAATTACACTTAATGTTCGGCGGGGAGGTCGCTTACGTAGATGCAATTTTCGCTCGCATCGGATTTCATTCGGGAGTCGATACCCGTGGACTATCATTTGGCATCGGAATACACCACGGCATTTTTAAACTTGATTATGCATTCGTGCCATTGCAGAATAACCTCGGTGAAGGACACACAATTAGTATCGGGGTATTGTTTAAATAAACATGCGAAATTTACAGGAACAATAGAACGATTTAATCTGTTTTAGTAAATAATATAAAAGCAGCTTTATATCTTATTATTAAGGAGTAACGATGAAACAAATACATCTCGTAGTAACAGTGCTTCTAATTGCAGTATTGGGTTTTATAGCTTGTCATGAAGATGAGAGAGAATCAACAGCATTACAAGCAGAGAGCAAAATTGCATGGAAGGACGTAGAAACCGCTGCAAATACTGCACTTTCAGATAATAAAAAACTATTTGTATATGTACACACCGATTGGTGTTCATGGTGCCGTAAAATGGAACAAGAAACTTTTTCCAGCGATAATGTTTCCGAATATTTAAACGATAAATTTGTACCGGTTCACCTGGATGCGGAGTCTCAAAATCAGGTGGTCTTTAACGGTCAACGAATGTCCGAACAGGATCTTGCGGCAACTCTCGGCGCGCAGGGCTACCCGTCAAATATTTTCCTTACGTCAAACGGTGAGACGATCACCATCGCACCGGGTTATCTGCCGCCGGACAGGTTTCTGAAAGTACTTTCATTCATTGCAGACGAGTATTATAAAAATATGAATTGGGATGATTATTTAGAGCATATTCAAAGTTAATCGCTCCGGTTATTCTTCATGAGGCCCGTCATATGGAACAATTCAACATTCGGGAATTTCTCTTTCAAGCTACTCCACGCATGGAAGGTATTGGCATCGTTCGTATTTTAACTCAACATAAAATGAATGTTACCACGCAATTCGCTAATTTGACTTTGTTATGGATTCATTGTATCTTTTACGTCGTAAACATAAAAAAATATAAATTGTAATTTACACACGGGGCCGTAGCTTCCCGACAAAAAGCGTCGGGACAAGCGAGCCAGCACACGGGGCCGTAGCTCAGCTGGGAGAGCGCGTGAATGGCATTCACGAGGTCGAGGGTTCGATCCCCTTCGGCTCCACCCGATATCTTTTAACTAAACGCGGCGCGGGATATAGTACCTGCGCCGTTTTCATTCACAGAGAGATTGATATACATGCATACACGCCGATTAATAAAAATTACGATGGTAATTGGATTTGCACTCCCGTTTTTGATTGTTTTTGGGTGTGAAGATTCAATCGGCCCGGGTTCGGATATTGTTTTTCCTGATACAGACGTGAGCTATAGCCAGCATGTGCAACCGCTCTTTGATCAAACGTGTGCCTTATCCGGCTGCCATAACGATGTTACACGCGCGGGCAATTTGAGTTTGACAAGTTATCATAACCTCACTCAACGTCCTAATATTGTTGTTCCGGGCGATCCCAATTCGAGTCTCCTGTATTTGCGTATCACCGGTCAAATCGGTCAACAAATGCCGCTAAATCGCCAGCCGCTTAATCAAAATCAGCAGGAAGGAATAAGAACCTGGATAGAAGAAGGCGCCGAATTCAATTAAATTAATTTTTCGCTCGTATCGATGCGGATATCTCTTCCCCACATCAGTTTCGAACGTAAAACATCATAAAAACTACGCACCTTCCGTTTGATCAGTTTTATTTCCCGGCTCGAACGGGAAAACGTTAACTCGATCGGTGTCGATAATAGTTTATGGAGTTGTCCGTCCGATGCAAGTTGAACGGTCGGCTCGGGAGAAGACACAACAACCCTGATTGTTTTTTCAGCGGGTATGATAACGGGTCTCGCATTAAGCGTATGCGGACTTACCGGTGTTATCATCAAAACATCGGTGTCGGGTGCGACAATCGGTCCTCCGCAGGATAACGAATAACCGGTCGATCCGGTCGGGGTGCTTACAATGATTCCATCTCCCTTGAATGTAATCAGATAATCATTCTCGACATAGATTTCAACATCGATGACACGAAGTAAACCGCCCCGGTCGATAACAATATCGTTGATTCCGAATATCTCCTCATCCTCTTCCCCCGGCAACGAACATGCTATGGTGAGCCGGTTGCTAACGAGATACTCACCCCTCAAGATTTCATCAATACAATCCGGAAGTTCGTCCGCCGATACCTCGGCAAGAAATCCCAGCTTCCCAAGATTAACGCCGAGAATCGGTTTATTCTGCTGCGCCGCTTGTCTTGAGAACCGTAATATTGTGCCATCCCCTCCCAAAGCAATGATAATATCCGCCTTCGCAAAAACAGATTGCTGCGGAATAATTGCTTCCTTCTGAAGATCAACAGGTGCACCGGTTTCGCGTAAGAATTCAGCAATATCTTCATCGATCAGATAATCGATATCCGACGAACCTAATTTTTCAAGCAGCGCCGAAACGGCGTCCGAAAAATTTTCTTTTTGGGAATTACCGACAATCCCGAATTTCATTATTATTCTTTCTTCTCATCTTTATTTTCTGATTTTTCTTCTTTGCCGACGTTCTCCTCCGTCTCATCTTTTTTCACTTCATCACCAGTTTCCTGGTTATCTTCATCCTTCTTATCGCGTTCGTGTACATAATTCAAACGCAAATCGTGCAGCACCGACTTCAACAATTTCTTTTCATACTCTTCCAGATTGCCTTCCGTTTTTCGCTGAATCATATCAAGTATATCGATCGATATCTTTGCCTGTTCAATATCCCGCTCGATCTTATCGGTCATAGGATTTTTTAATTTACCCATATGCTGCATTGCAGCAGTTTGAAACATTATTATTAAATTCGTGAATAACATCTGGTCTTTATTTTGATTTGCGTCCATAACTCTCTCCTTTTAACTTTTTATATATGGAATTGCATCTCATATAATTTTTGATATAAACCGTCCGATTGCTCCATCAATTCAATGTGGGTTCCCTGCTGTATAATACTTCCCCGGTCGATAACAAGTATCATATCGGCATTTCTTACGGTCGAAAGACGATGTGCGATAACAAATGAAGTACGGTTTTGCATAAGCTTATCGATTGCTTCCTGTACAAGTATCTCCGATTCGGAATCGAGCGCGCTCGTTGCTTCATCGAGTATCATAATCGGCGGATTTTTTAAAAGTGCCCGTGCAATAGAAACACGCTGCCGTTGACCTCCGGACAATCGCACTCCACGGTCACCGATAGCGGTATCATATCCTTCGGGAAATGCCTTGATAAATATATCTGCATTTGCCGCTCTCGCCGCTTCGAATATTGCCTCATCACTGCAATCGTCAAGCCCATATGCAATATTATTCCGAACCGTATCGTTAAAAAGAATGGTCTCCTGTGTAACAATGCCGATCAGACGACGGAGCGATTTGATTTCAACATCTCTTAAATCAAAACCGTCTATCACGACCGAACCTTGCACGGGATCGTAAAACCTCGGAATAAGATCTATTAGTGTTGTTTTTCCGCTGCCGCTTGGACCGACTAATGCCACCACCTCTCCCTTTTTTACTGTAAAATTTATATCCTTTAATACAGCATTTCCGTTATCCGGCCCAAGCAGAGAAGATTTTAACGGATAAGTAAACGTAACATTTTGAAATTCTATTGTATCATAAAAACCATCCAGAACAATTGCATTTTCTCTGTTTTTTATGGATGGTTCCGTATCCATCACGGTAAAAACACGGGCGGCGGCGGCGGCAGATTCCTGCATACGGTTAAATACCGAAGTAAGATTTTTCATCGGGGGCATCATCTGGAAAATTGCGAACAGAAATCCCATAAACTCTGCGGGCCGCAGGGTACCCAGTTCAAGGACCTGTCTGCCGCCGTAGTAAATAATCACAACGCCGGCCATCACCGATAAAAATTCGGTAACCGGATGTGCAAGATGGCGCATACGGGCGATTTTCAACATCCGTTTAAAGTATTGCCGCGTTTGTTCGGTAAACTTTTTAGTCTCGAATTTTTCCATACCGAACGCCTTGACTATCTTCACACCGCTGATCGTTTCCTGCAAGACGCTGGTAATATCCGCCATTTTTTGCTGTGATTTTCCCGTATCGCGTTTCAATCGTTTACCGATCAACCGGATAAAAAGCATGGTGACCGGAATAACCGCGATCGAAATTAACGTGAGCTGCCATGAAATCATTAATGCAATCATTAAAAAAACAAGAACAAGGAGAGGTTCTCTCACAAGATTGAGAAAACTTGCGCCGATGCTATGCTGCACAATGGTAACATCATTGGTAATGCGTGATATGAGATCGCCCGTCCGTTCGTTTGAAAAATATGAAAGACTTAACTTGTGGAGATGACCGAATATTGCATCACGCAGATCTTTAACAACACCCTGCTCAACGAACGCAAGCATATAGGATTGTAAAAAACCGGTAATATTTTTCAGGAAAAACACCGTTAGTATGATAACACATATCCGAAACAATGCTTCAAACTGGTCGCCTGTAAATACGATCGAAGCAAACCATAATGAAAGAGATTCCCGGAACTGCTCGAATCGTCCGACGACGGGGGGCGTCTCTTCACCCGGCGCCGGATCGGCACGCTCCACTGCCTGCGGTCCCCCCTCTGCATAATCCTGATCGAACAATGTCTCAAGAAGCGGGATGGTGAGGTATATCGACAAGCCGCTGAATATCGAGAAAAATATCGTAAAAATTATCGATGCACTTAGATGTTTCCAGTACGGCTTGACGTAGCTAAATATTCTGATGTAAATGTTCATACTATCGAACCACAAGATTAACCAGCTTATCTTTCACAACGATCGTTTTTACAAGCTGTTTTTCATCTAAATATCGCTTAATATTTTCATTCGAAAGCGCCATCTCCTTCAGTGTATCTTCGTGAGTACCTGCCGGTACAACAAATTTCGCCCGTATCTTGCCGTTAATTTGAGCTACGACGGTGACTTCTTCAGCTGCGACAGCCGGAGCATCATAATCGGGCCAGTTAGGGTTTGAGAAAATACTTTCGGTCTGTCCACTTATTTCCCATACTTCATCCGCAAGATGCGGCGCAAACGGGGATGTCAGAATAATAAAATTACAGACCGTATGGACAAAAACTTCCTTTTCGATATCCGTACGTTGTTGCAGGTTCTGCGAATAACGGGACAATTCGTTAAGTAATTCCATCAATGCGGCAATTGCCGTATTGAACTGAAATCGTTCGGTGTCGTCCGTTACTTTCTTTATCGTTTGATGGCACTTCCGGTACAAATTCCGTGCGTCGCCTTTCAATTCCTTGAAAACAATCTGTCCGTTTTTACCGGCGCCGGTAAAATACGCTTTGTTCTCCTGTACAAGATAATGCACACGACGGATAAACCGGTCTATGCCGACAATACCTGAATCCGACCAATCACCACCTTCTTCATACGGTCCCATAAACATCAGATACATCCGGAATACATCCGAACCGTACTTTTCAATGAATGTATTCGGATTGACAACATTCCCCTTCGATTTCGACATCTTGGCGCCTTGATTGGTAATAGTACCCTGATGCACAAGACTCAGAAACGGCTCATCGAACGATAGGTACCCCGCATCGCGCAGTGCTTTTGTAATGAAACGAGCATATAAAAGATGCATCACGGCGTGTTCCGCCCCGCCCACGTATTTATCCACCGGAAGCCATTCGTTCGTAATTTCCTTATCGAATGGCGCAGTATGTACATTCGCACACGGAAAACGCAGATAATACCACGACGAGCAAACAAAAGTATCCATTGTATCCGGATCCCGCCGGGCAGCACCGTCACACTTCGGACATTTTGTTTTCATATACTCTTCACTCCGTGCAAGCGGCGATTCTCCGCCGGGTTTGAAATCTACATTCATCGGAAGCTCGACCGGCAATTGATTCTCCGGCACGGGCACTTCACCGCAATGCGGACAATGAACTATCGGAATAGGAGCGCCCCAATATCGTTGCCGGGAAACGAGCCAATCCCGCAAGCGGTAATGTACCTTGCGTTTGCCGATACCACGCTGCTCGATTTCATCGGATATTTTTTCTTTGCCTGTTTTAGAATCGAGTCCGGTATAATTGCCGGATTGGATCATCGTACCTTCATCGATATATGCTTCTTCGAGCGGTTCGTTCTCTTCTTTTCCCGGCTCAAGAATAACATTGCGAATGGGAAGATCAAACTCCTTTGCGAATTCGAAATCACGTTGATCGTGACCCGGAACAGCCATAACCGCCCCGGTACCGTAGCTATACAAAACGTAATCTGCTATCCAGATCGGTATTTTCTCGTTATTTATCGGATTGCTTGCAAACGCTCCGGTCGGCACACCTGTCTTTTCACGTTCAAGTGATTGCCTGTCGATCTCCGTCTTTTTACGGGCTTCCGCCACATACCGGTCGACCGTATCCTTATTAGCCGGCGTAACGATTTTTTCAACAAGCGGATGCTCGGGAGCAAGCACCATATAGGTCACACCGAATAAAGTGTCAGGTCGGGTTGTAAAAACATACAATGCATCACCGGTTTTGTCAACGGTAAATTGAATCTCAACTCCCACACTCTTCCCGATCCAGTTGCGTTGCATGAGTTTTGTTTTCTCAGGCCAATCGAGCCGCTCAAGATCTTCAAGCAGTTCATCGGCATAGTCGGTTATTTTAAAAAACCACTGAACAAGATCTTTTTTAATCACCTGAGCAGCGCATCGCTCGCACAGCCCTTCAACAACCTGTTCGTTTGCCAATACGGTTTGACAACCGGGACACCAGTTTACCGGCGCTTTTGATCGGTATGCTTTACCGGTATTGTACAATTTTAAAAACAGCCATTGCGTCCATTTATAATAATCCGGGACAGAGGTATCGATCTCATAACGCCAGTCGTACATTGCACCGATTCGCTTTAGCTGAATACGGATATCGTCGATATTCTCCTGCGTACTTTTGTGAGGGTGAATTCCGGTTTTCACGGCTGCATTTTCCGCCGGAAGTCCGAATGCATCGTAGCCCATCGGTTGGAATACGCGCTTACCCTGAAGCTTTTTAAATCTTGCCCAGGTATCTGTCGGTCCGTAATTAAACCAGTGACCAATATGCAGTTTCGCAGCCGACGGATAAATAAACATCACCAAACAATATAATTTATTTGTTGCATCACTTACGTCAACGTGATAGGTGCCTTCCTTTTCCCAGCGTTCCTGCCATTTCTTTTCAATTTCTGTCGGATTATACTTCATACTGCTATTTGGGTCCTTTTAATGAATTTGCGGCAATTAAAAATATGGTAAATTATTAAACTTACGTAATTTAGATAGATTAGTCAAATAGATCTTACACCGCTTTTATTACCATTGCGGTAATATCGTCGGATTGATTGGTAGGATCGGAAAATTCCCGAACGGAAGCAATGATTCCATCCATAATTTCCTGAGCAGATTTGGATCTTAATTTTCGAAGAACCCTTTCAAGATGCTCCTCCCCGTATTCTTCCTGTTGTGAGTTCATTGCTTCAGTGATTCCGTCTGTAAAAGTAACGATTGTATCTCCCGAAGCAAGCGGGATTATTTCATGTTCATACGTAACAACCGAGCGGAGCACCCCGAGAATCATCCCTCCTTTTTCGAGTCGATGAACCGAGCCATCTGCTTTTAAATAAAACGGCGGATTGTGTCCGGCGTTCACGTATTTCAGTGTGTTGTCTTTCGTGTTTAAAATCGCCCAAAAGAATGTAATAAACTTATCTGCAGAGGTGTTGTCATATATCAGATCGTTGACACGGGCAGTCGCATCCGAAATTGTTATATCAAGCGGCGCCAGAGCGCGTATCGTCGCCTGCAAATTGGACATTAGCAGTGCGGCCGGCGTACCCTTTCCCGATACATCGGCAATCACATGCAGGTACCGGTGATCATCAAGCTTCACTACATCGAAATAATCCCCGCCGACCTGTTTTGATGCAATAGTTTGGGCGGCGATTTGATAGCGGGGAATTATCGGCAATGATTTGGGAAGCAATCCCTGTTGTATCTCCGAAGCAATCTTAAGCTCCTCCTCGAGCCGTTGTTTTTCAAGAGTTTCTTCGAACAGGCGAATATTCTCCAGAGATATCACGGCAAGATTACCGAGCGATGAAAGGAATTCAAGATCTTTTATCGTATATGACGCACCGGTCATTCGTTTGCCGAGCAGCATAACGCCACGCGTAATACCCTGTATTGTCATCGGCACCACAATTTCTATCGCGTAATCGTTCAAACACCGGTACGTATCCTGTTCGAACAAGTCCGGTTTCGCCGCAACAATTACAGGTTGCCTGCATTTTATCAAGTCGTGCAGCACCGTTTGCTTTACTTCTTTTACGGGCAATCGCGACGCGATAACTTCGCAATTATCGTTGTTCTGAACGGCTATAAGGTACCGGTTGGTTCCGAGATGTCCGAGCAGTGAAAAAACCAATACTTTAACAAGCTGATCGCGTTTTATAACCGCTCCAAACTCTTTACTCATCTCGAACAACGTATTGAGTTCCTGTATCCTGTTGTCGAGATTCCGGTTCGCTTTTTTTAATTCTTCGAGTATCGCTGTCTTCTCGATTGCCGTTGCCGATATATTGACCAGCGAACGGAAGAATATATCCTCCGACGGCGCAAACTTTTTCTCACCAAAACGTTTCCCCAGGCAAACAATACCGATGAGGTTATTTCGAACGGTTAGATCGAGGATATGGGTTATCTCGTTCCTATAGAGGCGGGTAAGCCAGGGAAATTGATTCTCGTCCATCGAATCCACCGTGATCTCGGAGGTCGGTTCCGGAGAGATATGAAGAATTTCATTTTCCTGTAAATCGCGTATACCTTTCGCCTTTGCAACCCGAAAGTTGTTTCCCTCTTCACGCAGCAGGATCAGACCGCGGGTGAACCGGAGTTTTCCCATTAATGTGAAAAGCACATTGTTGAGAATAAAGTCTATGTTGAATGAAGAGTTAATGGTGCGGGTAAATTCAACAAGAGGTTGTAATTCAAAGGGAGAAGGTGATTTTGTACTGGTTTCGGGTACTGACATTACATCGAAAGTTTATTGCTTTAAATTAAGTTCGTAAATATTTTGTTAGTATTACTTTGTTCTTAACTCCGGGATGAATTTTATATTCAACCTTATCCATGAGTGATTTCATCATATACATTCCAAAACCGCCCCGTTTATAGCTTTTGATATGTTCTTTCATATCGGGCATTTTAATCGATTCCGGTTCAAACGGCATTCCATGATCTTCGATCATAATTTCGAACGAATTGTTTTGAGTATTTAATTTCAGATAAATAGGGTGATCGCCGGCGTACCGATATGCGTGTTTTATAATATTGGTGCACGCTTCATCAACGGCGAGTGTAATTTTGTTTACTTCCTCGTCACTAAATCCGAACTTTCTGGCTTCACTGGAAACAAATTTTCTCACCTTGTTTAAATAAGCCGTTTTACTTTTTATCGTCAATTCTTTCAAGTTTTTTAATTCCGTATTCTTTTTCACGAATTTTGGTTCTGCCGAACCCTTTCAATTCACCGAAGAACTATCATTCTGTTTCTTTATTGGAAAACTTCTCGATCGCCGCTTGTTCATCCTTAAAAATTTCGTACAGCAACGGGAAACCGAGCAAATCGAATACGTTGAATACCTTCTCCGACATATTGGAAAATTTTATATCGCCCTGCTTTTCTCTAAGGTCCTCAACGAAAGCCATAAATACACCCAGTCCCGCACTGCTGATATATGATAAGTCCCTGCAATTAACCACTATGTTATGGCTGCCTTTATCAATAAGATCTTGAAAGGTCTCTTCCAATTTCGGTGCCGTATGTGCGTCGAGGTATCCTTTTAATTCGAGCACCCGCACCGGCTCTTCATTCCGGACCTTTATTGCAAAATCACTCATATTAAAATCTCCTTAATTATATATACGAAACTGCTCACGTTATGTTTCTTTTAAAAATAACAATCGTTAAGTCATCATCAAACGATTCCATACCCGTAAAAGAAGATATTTCCTCTAAAATTACACATCGCAAATCCTGTGCGTTGCGGTGTTGATTTTTCGTAATCACCCTCACGAGACGGTCTGTGCCGAATTCATCGCCGGCCGGATTTCTTGCTTCTGTTATACCGTCCGTATAGAAAACGCAAATATCACCCGATGCAAGCAGTACGGTTTCTTCCTCTATAACTTCGTTAAATAACGACGCTCCGGTTAATCCAAGTCCGATACCGTTCGGTTTATGTAATTTTACGTTTCCATTATGGACGTGTACCATCGGGCAATGCCCTGCCCGCGAAAGATACATAGTGGCGCTCTTTGTATCTACAATAGCATAAATTAATGAAATAAATGCACTTTTTTCAATACTCCCATACAGTGCATCATTAGCTCTGATGAGAAATTCCGTTGTCGATTTACAGGATTTACTCAATGCCTGAAATATTCCCTTCAGCTCTGCCATGTAAAACGCCGCGGAAACCCCTTTTCCCGAAACATCGCCGATGACTATACCGATCCGGTCATTCTCAAGTACGGCAACATCGTAATAATCTCCTCCGACTTCAAATGCAGGCGCCGAGAAGGCATCAAGCTCGAATCCTTCCGGTTCCGGCAGTCGCTGGGGCAATAATTTTTTCTGTACTTTTTGTGCAACCATTAATTCCTGCTGCAGCCGTTCCCGTTCGAGCGACTGTTCGATGAGCCGGGAGTTCTCAATAGCTATAGTAACATGGTCGGCAAAAGTGGAGATGAGATCGGTGTCTTCCTGATCGAAACTATACTCCATCGATTTTGCGGCATAGAGAATTCCGATCATCTGTTCCTGTGAAACGAGCGGCACACATATAAGAGAACCGATATTTTTCACCGATCGGGTAAGGTCTCGCGTCCGACGGTCACGTGTAAATTCATCGATCACTACCACTTTTTTTGTTTCTATGATATGCCGGCGTAAGCCGGTTTCATTATGGGTTATAAGATCGATCTCCTGCGGATAAATGTTCTTGTGAGCAACGAGTTCAAAGATCACCTCTTTTTCGTTCGATTCATCGCGTCGGATGATCTCGAGCCACGCACTGCTGGCTTCGGTTACCTCGATAGTAAGATTGGTAACTGTTTGCACCAGATCCTTAAAATCGAATACCCGCGTTATTAATCTGCTGAGATTGTGCACCGAACTCAGTTCGATACGTTTTCTGTCGAACGCCTCTGCAGTCGGGAGATGAAAGAGCGAAACAACAAAACTCATACCGAAATATATGACGCTGAAGATAGCAACGATACGAACAAAAAATTGCAGCGGATGACTATAGTACAATAAACTACGGTTGATGAATCCATTCTCGGTTAAAGCGATGTTAAATATGATCAATAAAACAAACAGCAAAAAGCCGTATCCGATACTGAACATCTTCTCACGTTTGGATAAATAGACGATCCATGAGAATTTAAACGAGTTTGCAATTCCGGCAATGATGGCGCAAACAAAAAGAACGTACGACGTTGTGCTGCTCTCAAGCGGGTTTAGATTCCACGTCGATAATGAAGCAATACTTAACAATATCAGGAAAAAAATAAAATTTCTCTGAGTACCTCTGCGCCTCTTGATGAAGATGAGCTGAGAGATTATATATAAAAATAGAATTGCCGTCGTTCCCGTTACAATACTCGCAATGTTTGAGAATAAAATTGTTAAATAATCGAC
Organism: Ignavibacteriales bacterium; assembly: GCA_003562775.1. GTDB lineage: Bacteria > Bacteroidota > Ignavibacteria > T3Sed10-11 > T3Sed10-11 > T3Sed10-11. The sequence goes on along the minus strand of PWTU01000564.1, from coordinate 3,032 downwards.
AGGTACAAGTTTTGTTTCAACCGCCTCGTATCCGTCAATTGAAATGAGCGTAATTATAAGAAATATTGTAAAGAAAGTAAGCAGTGTTATAAAAATTATACCGAACAATCGCAATGGATTTACCGAGCGTTTCGGCATAACCGATTTTATAAAAAGATACAAACCGGCGAATGCCGCCACCACAAATAAATTCCGTAACTGGAAGAGAAGGCCGAGATCGATTTCGAGGTTTTTGTTGACGGCATCGATAATAAAAACAAGCAGAAAAAGGATGCCTGCACCGACAATGGAAACTGCACCACTGATTTTAGTCATGACATTATGTGCAATCGAATATCTCATACCCTTAGTTTTTTCCACCCTCCGGATTGAAATTTCAGCAACATAATTCCACTGTACATAATTATATAAATGGGCAGTGCCAACCACGCTCCCATCGACCCCATTCCAAGCGGAACGGCGAAAAGATAGGCAATCGGAAGAAATACTATCCAGTGAGTAAGAATTTCAACGGTCATAACAAATACCATCGCACCTGCCGCCTGTAATGCGTTTGCGAGAATAATTCCTATCCCATAAAAAATTTGAGCGGCGCCCGCGACGCGCAGTATCGGAACGGCCGTCTCTAAAACAGTTTCGTTCGTTGTAATTATCAACAACACATAGTGAGGAAACACGATAAAAATAAAACCGACAATGATTGTAAAAATAGTTCCGAGTTTCGCCGTCTCGTAACCGTAGTTCTGAGCAAGAAACATTTTCTTGTTTCCCATATAATGGCCGATCAGTGTTTGTGCTGCAATACCGAATCCGAACAACGGCATAAATGAAATAAAGAGCGCCGTAATAACAACCTGCGATGCTGCCTGTTGTACCGTTCCCACAATCCCGTTAATTGCAAGAAAAACCAGGAACCCCCCGAGAATAAATACATTTTGACACGATACAGGCAATGAAATCCGGAATATCGATCGAATAATATTTATTGAAATATGTATATTCTTATAGTACCTATATGGTATTCGATAATTTCTCACAAATGTTACAAATATAAAGAAAACGGCACTTACTGCGATACCGATCGTTGATGCAAGTCCCGCTCCCGCAAGTTCCATGCGGGGGAATCCAAAATTACCGAATATCAAAAAATAATTAAATATTATATTCAGCACGTTCATTATTATCGCGGAAATCATAAAGATATTCGTTCTGCCGATGCCGTAAAAAAATCCCCGGTACGATACGCTTATTAAAAACAAAGGTAAGCCAATAAAACGATACCGCATATAATCGGAACCGGCTATGGCAACATCACGATCGCTTGAAAAAAAATTAATGACCTCAAAAGAATAAACGTATCCGATAAAACCGATGAGAATACCAAGAATCGTACATAAAAAAAGCGAGTTTTGCAATACCAGTCCGGCGCCCGGCTTATCTCCTTCGCCGTGACGTCGTGCTACGAGAACGTGAGTGCCGGTTGCAAAACTCGAAAATACACTAACGATTGCCCATGTTGCAAGCAACCCAAGCCCCATAGCGGCGAGTGCTATTTCGGCATTATGCAGACGGCCTACCATAGCGGTATCTACAACCGACACCACCATCTGCGACGATAGACCTGCTATCGCAGGTGCGGCAATTCGAATGACCTGTCGTGAAAGGCGCCTGTCTGGGAGGAGATTTATTTTCATCAGCTCCCTCCGGCAGGAAACGACGGATTATTTGTCACCGCATTAAACGTACATAAGGGAGCATTCTGAGACAAATTGGCCAACAGATGTTTTTATGATGATACCCGTATTTGTGCAATATATCGTTCGACATCCCGCGAGAAAGCTGATTCCGGATATTCCTCCTGGATCCTTTCAAAAATCCGCAATGCTCTTGGCAATTCACCCGCTTCAAAATAGTTCCGGCCGGCGTGTTTAAGATTTTCCGGTGTAACCGCCGTTTTTCCAAAACGCGTAGCAGCTTGTTCGAATAATTCGGCCGCTCGTTTATAATCACCGCGGATTTCATATATTGCTGCTTTCCCCGATAAAGCCGACGCGCGTAAAAGTGCATCGGAGCCGCGGAAATTATCAAAATAACGGTATGCCTCATCGTAATTGCCAAGATGATAATATGCATTTGCCAGATAAAAAATGGCTATCTTACCGGCTTCCGTACGCCCGTAATTTCCTGCAATATCACGAAGCCCCATAATGTTTCGTTCCGGAATGCCATTGATAGCGCGTTCATAATTCCCTTCATCGTAAAAATGGTACACCCTGCCGAGTTCGGTCAGCGCACGTTCGTTTTCGGCTTGAATGTTGTTATAATATAACACTGCACCGAGTGCGACTATAAGAATGGCGACGCCGCCAATTATCAGTTGCCGTCGATAATTGTACAGACGATCGTATATTTGAAAATATGTCGTTACTAACTTATCCTGCTTGATCTCTCTCTTGGACAATTTCTTCTTCGGTCGTAACATAGTTCTCCTGGATCTTGATAAAAAATAAACAATAATTATATGTACGCCCGACAGGATTCGAACCTGTGACCTACGGCTCCGGAGGCCGTCGCTCTATCCAACTGAGCTACGGGCGCAGATTTTACCGTAATTTTGTAAAATACAAAACTTTAGGGGTGAAAACAAGTGGTGCTCGGAGGTCAATATATCGAGATCGTTTGATTTTTATATATCAAATTCCCCGAAGGGGATAAATATAAAAGCCGGGGGGTAACACCCCCGGTTAATGATAGACCATAAGAACGCGTCACCCTGAAGGGGTGAGATAAAAAATATATTGCCCCAAAATATTATTTAACCCTTTCACGGTAACGAATCTTTTAAATTTATCATTTTCCAAGGGCGTTGCCCTTGGCTGACATATTTCACCCCTTCGGGGTTTTGATATGTGAAATATCTGATACATTATCCACAATATTACATAAAAACACTCCATAGGGGAATTGATGTTGTGGATTATCGTATAACGGCATCCCCGAAGGGGATAAATATATCAGCCGGGGGTAACACC
>PWTU01000008.1 GCA_003562775.1 Ignavibacteriales bacterium | reverse complement strand
CAAAGCCCGCTGTAATTCGATCCAGAATAACGGCAAGAATTACCACTGCCAACCCGGCTTCGAATCCCTGCCCGACCTCCAACCGCTGAATTCCGCGCAATACCTCGGCGCCAAGTCCGCCTGCACCGATCATCGCCGCGATGACTACCATCGATAAACCGAGCATAATCGATTGATTGACGCCTGCCATCACAGTCGGAAGAGCAACAGGCATTTGCACTTTAAATAATTTTTGTGCGCGTGTTGCGCCAAATGCATCGCTCGCTTCAATCAGTTCTTTTGGAACCTGTCGAATCCCCAAATTCGTAAGACGAATAAGCGGCGGAATTGCAAACACAAACGTTGCGATAACCCCCGGCACTAATCCCAACCCAAAAAACATAATAGCGGGAATGAGATATACAAATGCAGGCATTGTTTGCATAAAATCGAGAAGGGGGCGAATAATTCCGTTAAATCGATCGCTTCCGGCAGCGAATATTCCCAGCGGAAGGCCGAATGCAATGACAAAAACTTCTGCGGAAAGCACCAATGCAAGGGTCTCGTTGAACGCCACCCACAGACCGATATTTTCCACGATAAACAACCCGGCTACGGCAACTCCTGCCGTTGCCCATCCTGCCATACGATAGGTAATTAATCCAAGCACTACGATAAGCACCAAGGGATGAAGTGTTAAAAGACCGTCTTTAAAATTATCGACAAGAAATAATACAAGATTGCTGATTGAGTCGAATACAACACTGAATTGCGTCGAGAGATAATCAACAGCAGCCGAAATCCAATCACGTATCGGGATCCGAAACGGAAACATCTTACTTCTCCTTTAGTTTACGAAACTTTTTCTTCTGTACCGGTTTGTTCGGTGTAACCATTGTCTTCGGGTTTATATCCCTTTGACAGCGCAGCTATAATGGCGCCGCGCACGATAACACCGAGTAGTTTATTATTGTCATTTACTACCGCAATCGGTCCTGTCGATTCCGAATAAAGGTTGATCACTTCGGTAAGATGAGTATCGGGATGTACAGTCTCGGGTGAATGAATCAGCGAATGATGCGGTTTCTTTTTTTCATCTACCGATTCTTTTTTTACCTCTTCCGCGACTTCGCTGGCTTTCAGGTAGCCGTGTAATATTCTCTGTGAATCGACAAGAAGCATGCTTGATAATCCCGCGCGACGGATTTTATGCAGAATCGTATGCAGCCCGTCGTTCACGTGTGCAGTTGCTTTCACCGGCTGCATAATGGTGCCTGCGGTAAACACACCGGTTCGGTCGAGTCCTTCAACAAATGCGGTCACATAATCGTCCACCGGATTAGTAATTATCTCTTCGGCTGTTCCCATCTGCACCATCATCCCGTCTTTTAATATCGCAATACGATCTCCAAGTTTAAATGCTTCATCGAGATCGTGCGTTACGAAAACGATGGTTTTTTTCATCCGCGATTGCAATTCAAGCAACTCATCCTGCATTTCGCGGCGAATAAGCGGATCGAGAGCGCTGAATGCTTCATCCATCAGTAATATATCCGCATCGACTGCCAAACCGCGCGCAAGACCGACACGCTGCTGCATACCGCCCGACAATTCGCTCGGGAAGCTGTTTTCATATCCTTGCAAACCAACAATCTCAATTACTTCCTGCGCCCGCTTTCTCCGTTTTTCTTTATCAACGCCATGTATCTCAAGTCCAAATTCAACGTTTCCCATTACCGTACGATGCGGTAGGATGGCAAAATTCTGAAAGACCATGCCGCTGAATGCATTTCGCCGGAAATGGATTAACTCGTTATGGTCCATCTTGGTAATATCTTTCCCGTCGATTATAATCTCACCGCGCGTCGGTTCGTGCAGGCGATTAAGCAACCGTTGGAGCGTGGATTTTCCGCTTCCCGATAATCCCATAATGACAAAGACTTCACCTTTTTCTATTTCAATTGAGATATCGTAAACACCGACCACAAGTCCGGTTTTTGCCTGTACTTCGTTTTTTGGAATTCCTTGCTCGAGCATCTTGAACGCCCGCTCCGGTTTCGGACCGAATATCTTTGAAACATTTTTAATTTCTATTTTGCTCATATATTTTTCGTACTGTTCTACCGAATTATACAATATAAAGAGAGCGGGGTGTTTTCCCCGCTCTCCCGTAGAAATGATTTACGGCAACCAGGCCTCAACCTTATCCCGATTATCTGCAATCCAGGTCCGCGCCGCATCAAACGGCTCGACACCATCTTCGACCATGATCATAACTTCCCCCATATCCTCTGCATCCCAATAGAAGTTATTCAGAAATGCAAACGCTTCGGGCGCTTTTTCATTAAGATCGGGTGTCACGACGGTATGGATAGATTCTGCAGCGCCGAATACACCGAGGGGATCTTCAAGAAACTTCAGATCGTATGCGGCAAATTTCCAGTGGGGTATCCAACCGGCTACAATAATCCACTCTTCGCGATCATACGCCCGGTCAAGCGCCGCTGTCATTGCAGCATCCGAACCTTCAATCAGATTATAGTTAAGATCGTATTCCTCAATAGCGCGGTCGCTTGCACGCATAAGGCCCGCACCGGGATCGATGCCGATCACCTCGCCGCCAAACTCATCGACGTAATCGTTGAGTTCATCGATACTGTTTACCGTCACGTATTGCGGAACGACCCAGCCGATTTTTGCGCCGTCAAGGTTCGGCCCGAGATCGACGACCTGATCCTGCGTTTGTTCGAGATAGGCTTCGTGTGTTGCAGGCAGCCATGCCGCTACGATCGCATCAAAGTCGCCGCGGGCAAGACCGGTCCACATTGGACCCGCATCAACCGAAGTGAGTCGTACGTTGTATCCAAGCTCATCTTCGAGAATAGCAGCCACCACGTGAGTAGATGCAATTTCCGAATCCCAGAGAACATATCCGAGATGGATTTCTTCTTCAGCGGGTGCGCACGAGTTGAGACCGAACATAAGTGCAAAGACAAGCACGAATCCGATGACGGTGGCGTTCAGTGAAAACATATTTCTGTTAATCATATCGAACCTCCATTATTTGTATTGAACAAGATGAAGCTGTTTCTGTTAGTTTGATTTATGCTGCGTTCATTAGAAATAAAAACCGATGTTTATGTTGAAACGAATATTATATTCCGAATCACCAAGTCCGAGATCTTCGTGCCCGGGTCCTACTCCGACTCCGAATGCATCTGTAAGCCAGGGTTGATTAATTCCCTGAGCTATATCGAAATAGGTAAACACCGGACCGGCAGATACCAGAACCCCTGTGATGTTTTGCACGGTATATTGAAAATTATCTGCCAGTGTTAGTGTTTCTCCGCTTGCAAGTCGTGTGGTTCCCTCACCCACCTGATTTTCCATGTAACTGAAATCGTTATAGAACATCAGATTTGTGATTGGGCCCCACTCAACATCATGAGAGTAGGAAATACCGAGCGTAGCAATCCACGCTTCTGTGGATACTTCATAGGGAATGCCATAGGCACCCATAAAGACAGTAGTTATTTCGTTGCCACCATCATCGTAGGCATCCATATTGTAGTAGAGAAATTGCGGAAGGATTCCCAGGTTTCCGAAAGATAATCTGGCATGCGCCGCAACCGCATATCTGCTATCAAATTGATCCAATGCACGGCTGTAAAGCTGTCCCCATTGGACGGATGCACCGATCTCACCGCCATCAAACTGGTAGGCGCCGCGGATATTTAATTGATTCCTCTCGGTGAGAGATGCATTTCCTGCCGGTATTACATCGTACGAGTAACGCCCCGCACCACCGAAGCCAAAATTGGATTCACCTCCAAAAGACGGACCTTCCGGTTCCGGTTGAAAGAAATAGGCAAAATCCCACTGAAAATTACTGGAATGATGGGTTACTTTTATACCCATATCATGGTCATCTTCCAATCCAACATAGTAAGGAAGACTGAACCACCAGTTGTGCGAATTATACTGGAGATTGCCAAATGGCGTTTGGGTCACACCAATTTGCATTTGTGTAGATTCAGAAAAATCATATTGAAGCCAACCTTGTTTGATGAAGTGCGTACCGAATGTTGGATAAAACCGATATTCAAAATTTAAGCCGATGCCTCCGGGGTTATCATACACTACATTCACACGCCACGTATCCCATGTGAATTGTGAACTATTTGCATCGATATCACTTTCATAACTTGCTAACAATAGATTGTACCTAACAGCTCCGCCAAAATGTAAGGATGAGCCTCCCTCCTCTGCCAATGCAACACCGGAAATACCTCCTGTTTTCATAATAAAAAGTGTGAATACAAAAATCAATGCGCGCTGTATTAACTGCATTCTTATTCCTCCTTGATTATTAATGGATTATGTGACCACCCGGCACATGTAATTATCAGGTGGATTTAGACAACACCTATAAACACAGTATCGCTTTTTCGAATCACACTTCGAACGAAGAAGATTCGTCGGCGCGAGCTGTGTTCACCGGTATAGACTTTATTCAAATTATATTTATGAAAGGCGTATAAAAACGATAGTTTGCCTTTTTATGAACAAACTATTAACAAGGAATTAATAGCAAAAATTTTATCACAAATACCTTTAATTTACATTCAACATACAATGAATTATATACGTACCATATAGTGTATATAATGAAGACGGGCAAAAACCTTGTTTATTAATGAGTGGTTAAACAAAAACAATTTAGAATACATAAACTAACATAATATTAATAAAAGTCAAACTTTTTTAACCAAAAAACCTGTGTAAAATTTTCAAATTTTCATATAAATGCAATAAAAACAACACTTAAGAAAATTTAGTAAAATTTGCTTTCCATTAAAGGTTTTACTAAATTTAAAGTTCACCATGTTTGAAAATATGTGTGCAAGTTCATGAAAAACATCGCAATACTTGGATCGACCGGTTCTATAGGACAAAATAGTCTCGAAGTGATTTCGAGGTTTCCGGAGCAATATCGCGCTTCCTACCTGGTCGCTCATAAAAATATCGACCTGTTACAACAGCAAATCGATAAATACAACCCAAAAGGGGTAGCGGTTATTGACGAATGTGCCGGTTCGGTGTTACGGAAATTAACAAACGGAAGCATCGAGGTTCTCTCAGGGCCGGATTTTATGGCGGAACTTGTACAACGTGATGATATAGATATCGTTATAAGCTCGCTTGTGGGATTCGCCGGTTTAAGGCCGACAATCAAAGCGATTGAAGCAGGTAAAAAAATCGCACTGGCTAACAAAGAAACACTGGTTGTTGCCGGCGAAATGATAATGACCCTGGCAAGAAAAAATAATGTCTCGATTATTCCTGTTGATAGTGAACATAGTGCGATTTTACAATGTTTAATAGGTGAAGACCTTACGTCGGTTGATAAGGTTATTTTAACGGCATCTGGAGGCCCGTTTCTCAACACGCCGGTAGAAAAGCTCAGATCGGTCACCGTTGACGAAGCGCTGAATCACCCGAACTGGCGTATGGGAAATAAAATTACAATTGATTCGGCAACATTAATGAATAAGGGGCTTGAGGTGATTGAAGCGCATCACCTTTTTGGTTTTCCGCCGGATAAAATCGAGGTAGTCATCCATCCACAGTCGATCATCCACTCGATGGTCGAGTTTATTGACGGATCGGTAAAGGCACAGCTTGGCGTCCCGGATATGAAAATCCCGATCCAATATGCGCTGACTTACCCCGACCGGTCTAACTCAAATTTCGAGCGGGTCGATTTCAGGAAAACCGGAACGATGGAATTCCGTGGACCTGATCTCGAGCAGTTTCCGTGCCTGCGGCTTGCTATTGAAGCATTGCAAAAAGGCGGTACAATGCCCACAGTGTTAAACGCAGCGAACGAAATTGCCGTGCAAGCATTTCTAAATAATGAAATATCGTTTATGCAAATACCTGCATGTATAGAACAGGTTATGAATAATCATACAACTATTTCAAACCTGTCGTTAAACATTATTGAAACAACTGATCGGGAGGCAAGAAAAGAAACCCGATCTCTAATTGAGTCGATTCATTAATTTTGTAATTAGATGAGGGAGCATTTGATTTTATGGATGTAATGACCACGATTTTTTATTTTCTTGTAACCATCGGTATTCTCATATTCGTGCATGAACTCGGGCATTTTTTAGCCGCCAAACTATCCGGCATGCGCGTCGAAAAATTCTCGATCGGGTTTCCCCCTAAACTTTTAAGCAAAAAAATCGGTGAAACCGAATATACTCTTGCATTGATTCCGCTCGGAGGATATGTAAAGATCAGCGGGATGGTGGATGAAAGCATGGATACCGAATTTCAGAAACATGAACCGAAACCGTGGGAATTTCGTGCAAAACCGCTCTATCTGCGAATGTTCGTCATTAGTGCGGGTGTATTAATGAACGCTGCTCTCGCCGTTCTGATATTCTGGGGCATCAACTTTACACAGGGAAAGTACGTCGTAGACACAACCGAAATCGGCCACGTAGAACCCGGTACCCCGGCCTATGTCGCGGGATTACAGCCAAACGACAGAATAATTCAAATAAACAACAGAGATGTCGAACACTGGGGTGATGTTAGCCGGATTATCAATGCAGAAGCACTCGGAAGAAGTCTTTCATTCGTTGTAGAACGTGATGGCGCAGAAACAACATTAGCACTGCCGGCTCAGGATAACATTTCCTCACCGCAGGAACAATTTGGCATTGTGCAGCAGCACATGCACGCAGTTGTAACACAGGTAATGTCCGGTTCTCCCGCCGAAGGACTCGGTATGAAAGCAGGCGACCGGTTCATAACCATAAATGGTGAGCCAATCTCCGATGAACAACAGGTTATCGAAATCATATCCGCACATCCGGGAGACGAAGTCAGCATTGAATGGGAACGAAACGGTGAAATTTTCCACGGATCCGTTATTCCGACCGATGAGGGGCGAATTGGAATCGGAATCGGACGCGGACCGGTTCGTCATATTCAATATGGCATTATTAGTGCGATTCCGGCCGGAATCCGGGATATGTTCGAAATGCTTGGATTATTACTGCGATCGCTCTGGTTTATGATTACCGGGACCCTGTCATTCAGCGAAAATGTGGGCGGCCCAATTATGATAGCGAAGCTTGCCTCGGACACGGCAGAAGCGGGCATCATTACTTTTCTCTCATTTCTCGGTTTGTTGAGCATAACGCTTGCATTTATTAATATTTTACCGTTCCCTGTCCTGGATGGCGGACATTTAATGTATCTGGTGTATGAGATGATTTTCCGGCGTGAGGTTCCCGCCAAAGTTCAGATTGCTCTTCAACAAATAGGTTTTGTACTTATTATCGCACTGATGGCATTTGTAATATATAATGATATAATGCGTCTGTGATCGTAATCATTGTAAAATGTACAAAAATCTATTTAAGAGAATAACTACTTCAATTCCCTTTAGATAAGTTCTCTGTATTTTCTGCCAAATTTACTTTTCTGTGGAAAAATAAGTCTTACCTTTTATCTGGCATCATATTTGACGTAAAGGTATATACAGTGACGTGCATCACATTAATTATGTGAGCCGATGATGCACAAACAATGTATATCGAACTTTACGTACAATGTGATCGATGAAAAAAAGGAAACTAAAAATTAAAAGTGGAAAAGACTGGCTTCTACGGATCGGAGTCGGAATCGGTATCGGCGTGCTTGTGGTAATATTTGTCCAGGATAGTTTCCTCGAAATAGGGCTGTTTGAAAGTTTGCATCTTACCTCGATCGACAAAAGATTTGAACATCGGGGTCCGCTTGCTGCCGATACTCCCGATCTCGATGTTGTAATAGTCGGTATTTCACGAGAAAGTTTCCGGTCGCCACCTGCTCCTTATCCATTTCCACGGGAGTATTATGCACAGGCAATTCATAATCTGAATAAGCTGGGTGCACGGGTCATCGGCATCAACCTAATTTTCGATACGTCTCCATATCAAGCCCCCGGACAGGATCAAATTCTCTATGATGAAATTAAGCAAGTGGGCAATGTTGTTCTTTCGGGAATGTCTCAGCATAACGAATTCTTCACCGCCGACAGTTCACTCGGCTTTGTGCAAATGAGCTGGGACCCCGACGGCGTTGTCCGCCGCTATCCGATCGCGATACTGGCAAGTGACGGTGCAAAACTACTCCCATCATTCGCCACCGCAATCCTCAATAGATATGACGGTCGAAGATCGCTGGCTCAGCCATATATCGATGGGAATAAATTTCTGCTGGGGAACCGTACCATTCCCCGGTATGCAGAAACCACCTACATTAACTATTATGGACCACCGGGCACGTTTGATCAATTCGATATTATGCAGATCGTTGATGATACGTTTCCTACAGCAACCGATGAAATTAACGGAAACAATCCGTTCAAAAATAAAGTCGTATTGATCGGCCCGTTATTTCCCGAATCTCAGGATATTCATTCAACACCTTTATATAATGCCGGCACACAAGATCTCATCCAGATGTATGGGATAGAGGTGCACGCAAATATGATTCAGACAATGATCGATGATAATTATCTGAAAACTACATCGAAAAAGACGGATATTTTATTGGTCATCCTGACGGCATTGGTAATATTTATGGCGACTTCGGTAATAAAAGCGATTAAATATCGTAAGCGATACCTCCTGGAAATAGCTGCCCTGGCAGTGACCGGCACGGCAATCTATTTCACTGTCTATATAGGCAACTGGTTCTTTGGCAACGCCGGAGTCATTATTCCAATCGTTGGCCCTGTCGCTTCGATCGGCATCGGTTACTTCGGTTCGGTTGTTCATCAATATATAAGCGAGCGGCGTCAGAAACAAATAATCAAGTCGATATTCAGACATTATGTAAACCCGGAAATATTGGCTGAATTGCTCAACGATCCGGACCAGCTCCGGCTTGGCGGCGAGAAAAAAGAACTGACCGTCTTATTTAGCGATATCGCGGGGTTTACATCTTTATCCGAAATTATTTCACCGGAAGATCTTGCTGAGTTATTGAATAAGTATCTTGATTCCATGGCGAAGATTATTATTAACAATTACGGAACGCTGGACAAGTATGAAGGCGATGCAATTATGGCGTTCTGGGGCGCACCTATAACACTAAAGGATCATGCTTTATTGGCGTGCAGATCCGCTCTCCAGATGCAACGGACATTAGATGAGTTTCGAAAACAAGATTCAAATAAATTACCGATACACATGCGAATCGGCATAAACACCGGAGAAATGATCGTTGGTAACTTCGGAGGGAAGGAACGTTACGATTACACGGTTATCAGTGATGCGGTGAATCTCGGTGCGCGTTTTGAATCGGTTAACAAAAATTATGGTACAAATATAATTATCGGTGAGAAAACATACAAATACGTGCAGGATGAAGTCGTCAGCCGTAAACTCGATACGATAATCGCCAAGGGAAAAACAAAACCGACTACGATTTACGAGCTCATAGGTATGCGAAACGACAAACTTACCGACGATGAACAAACGAAGGTCAAGCTTTATAATGATGGTATTAAACTATACCCCAAGAGACGATGGAAAGAGGCAGTCGATCATTTTAATGAAATGACGCGCCTGTATCCTGAAGACACACCGAGTAGAATCTATCTCGAACGATCTAAATTCTTTCTACTAAATCCACCTCCCGATACCTGGACAGGCGTTACCGTGTTGAAAACCAAATAATTTTATTGCACGTACATCCTCTCTCCGGCGCGAATTGCGACCTGTATCTGATTCTCACCCGGCGGGATGGGACAGCTATACATTTCGTTATACACGCAATACGGATTATATGCATCGTTAAAATCTATAAGAACAACGCCGGGGATTTCTTCCGTTACATCCAAATATCTTCCACCGTGGTATGTTTCCGTGCCGGAGGTCGCATCTTTAAACGGTATAAATAAATACTTCTCCAGGTCTGTGCCTTTATGTCTTGTAAATTTATATGTGTGAAGACGCACTTCCTGACCGTCGATACTAAAATCAAAATAACCGTATCGAATCGCTTCCCTAAAATCACCGGTTGTTGTTCCGATTGTTATTACCTCCGGATCGCTGTATTTGTATAACCGTGTCCTGAAAACGAGCTCCGTATCGACCGGATAATAATCCAGCCCGGTAAAGGTATCCCGTTCATCCTCCTTTAGCGGCGAATTTGTGTTTTCCACCATCCAGATATTTTTGTGGTACCGCAGGCCATTAATACTGTCTACATACGCTTGCTCCTCGTCCGGCGTTTCGAACACCGGTTGTGCAATCGCACCCCGTATCTCGCGTTCGTGCGGATCTTCACCGCACCCTGCCACAAAAAAGGTTAACAATAAAATAAAACCCGTTACAAATACTACATTTCTTTTTACCATATTTGATTTCCTGCTGTTAATCTGTATTTCTGGCGTATCTATCTTCCGACAGCGTTATCCGTAAAGATATGCGATGTGTGTTGCCAAGCTGCCCGGTACCATCGAACTGGGCGAATGAATAATCGAGATCGAGCTTGGGCAAATTAATACCCGCACCGATGGTCAGATTCCCGAGGTCGTTGTAACCGGCTCGCAGTGCAAAGAGGTTACGAACACTGTACTCCATTCCCGCATGAAAATCGACACTCACGGGACCGAAACTCATGTTTGAGGCAAAACTCCTGTTCTCAAAGCGAAAATCCAAATCGATGAGCGGAATAAATCTGCCGCCGAGCGCTTCTATGATGTAACCGCTTCCGATCTTGAGCGTGGGAGAGATTAAATCGTTCGTGCCGGTACTCCAGGCAACCAATGTGGTCGTAATATCCTGTGCATTCACACCGAGAAATAAATTGCCGGTCGGATTAAACATTACCCCTACATCGAATCCGATCCCGGTCGCGTGGAACTCCATAAAATCGCGTCGGATCAACTTGACGTTGAATCCGTAAGAAAACCGTTCGCTCCGCCGCATGCTATACGTTAAATAAACAACCCAGTCCGCACAGCTATGTTCGGTTATCCGGTCATAATCGAGGCGCGCGGCTTCGTCAAGAATACCCCCACCGGTATAATCGATCAATGCATCCCGCGTATCAGGTATGCCGTCAATTCCAAGGCGCATCACACTTATTCCAACACTTGCTCTCGGCCCGTACGGAAGTGCAATAGCGCCGTAGTCGTAATTCATCAGACTACCGAAACGCTCATCGTGCATCAGTATAATTTCCGGATAGGTAATATGTGCAAGCCCCGCAGGGTTCCAGTACCCGGCTGTAACATCGCTTGCAATTGCAACGTAAGCGCTTCCGAGACCCAGCGCCCTTCCGCCCACTCCGATGGATATAAACTCTCCGGCATATTTACCGACACCAAAACTACCGGCGCCGGCCGATGTAGGAAGGAATACTGCAACAATAGTCAGAAGAATAATCTTTTTCACAGATCACACACCTCATAATTAGGTTTACAAATTTTTCAGAACAATTGTCGAATTCAATAATTTACAAAAAAAGGCTCTTTGTTCCAATATCTCAAAGCATACCGTTTCGTTTCCTGAGAAACCATTCTATGCTGAAAAATACTATCAACACAGCCAGAGCAGCGGGGAGATTCCAAACCTGGTAATCCGCCACTGCTGTTTCTATTCGGGATTCATACGTGTCTATCTCACGCAATACATTCTCGAGCATCTCCGGATTATCGGGGTGAATATACGAACCGCCGGTCACGGATGCAAGTTGCCGCATCATCTGTATATTCATTCTTGTGTCACGGAATTCGAGATTCAGTTCGCCGACAGAAAATCTTCCATCATCTCTGCCGATATCGACCCCCTCGAATTGAGCAACACCTTCATACCGATAGTCTCCTTCGGGAAGCGGATTTAATCTTCCTTCGTACCTTCCATGGCCGCGTGGAGAGAGGATTGTTTCGGCAGTAAATTCTTCGGAGCTGGCGGTAACGCGTATTTCGGCATTGGGAAGCGGCCGGAATTGTTCATCGTATACCTGACCGATAAACTCTATCGATTCACCGGTGTGGTACTGTTCTTTCGATGCAGCGATTCTAACCCGATCTCCATCTTCATCTGTCGTAAGCCATTGGACAAGATTCAGAATGAGATTCTCATATATTTTTACCCCATCGACGTCACCCCGTCCCATCATTCGCCATCGCCAAATACCATAGCCGAGCATTGCAGCGGATTTTCTGCCGCCAACAGAATGAATAACAAGAAATGGGTCGTCAAGCGGCATGTTTTGTAACCGGTGCGTCATCAATTTTTGCGAGCCGGGCCGAACTGTATAACGATTCATCGTTCGGTAAACGGGAGGCAATGCATTCCATGCTACTTCCGCCCGCTCTTCACCGAAACGGAAAATTGCATGCGCCGCATATTCTTCCGGAACACCAACAAAAGTCCGGCTTTCATCAAACCGCGTTCGTTCTACTACTACCGGCAGTATCGCATCGATTTGTTGTACATCGGCTTTACTGCTTTCCATAAACAACACCGGTTTGTTCTCGTCTTCAATAACCGAGCGAACGGTATTAACAAACCCCGTCGATGACTCGTTTGTTGGAAAACCTGCAAGGATGATCAAATCTGCCTCGCGCAAACGTCCTTCCGTCGGTTCTTCACCGATAAACGATCCGTCGATATCCTGCACCGATAACGTTACTTCTACAGTTTCATCGTTTTCAAGCGTTCTACGGAGAAAAACAAGGTCCTGTGACGGCGTCCCGGCGAGCAATAATACTTGAACTTTTCTGTCAATCACGCGTACGTAAAACGACTGTTGATTATTTTCATAGGTCACCTCACCCGGCAATTCCTCCACACTCGCGGTGTATCGCTTCACCCCTTCCTCTTCCGGCTGAAAAGCAAACGATATTTCATAATCGGCTGTCCCCTCATCAAGTGTAATCATCTGCTCATCGATTACAGCATATTCATCCGAAAGTGTTACCGCGATCCGCTCTCCGCCGAACCCAGCGCTACGCACGCGCACGTCGACCGGCGCTTCGGTATCGAGATACGCGATTTCATTTGCGATAACACGGGATACCAGCACATCCTGCTGTTCGAGCGTATCACCAACGCCGATTGTGTACACCGGTATTCCGAGCCCGCCGCGGCGGGCTTCATAAACAGGACGGGGGCCTACGTTATAATTCCCGTCGGATATTAGAACACCCAACTGAATATTTTCCTGTTCCCGTATTTCTCGTAACCGCTTTATAGCCGCATCGATGTTTGTGGCAGCACCATCAAGATGAAAACTGTCGGGAGAAAATGTTGTAAGGACATCCGCTTCGCCTGCAAACTGTATCGTAGTAAGCTTATTCTGTCGGTCGAGTCCGGAAAATATATCCATTTGCAACAATCGTTCCACCGTCTCTGCACGATCGCCTGCCCCATCGATCAATTGCATGCTTTTTGAGTTATCAACCAGCAGTGCAACACGCGGCGGCGTTTCGGAACGGGTTACGACGGTGAGCACCGGTTCAAAGAAAATCATTAAAACGGCAATGAGGCCGGCGGAACGCAAAAATATTAGGGTTGCTTTTAGTGCACCGGGAATCGGGGGTACGGTAATCCTGTAAACAAAATATGAAACAACCGCTATGGTCAGTGCAATAAGACCGAACAATACCGGATTGGTTTGCAGTGCAAGTGACAGATCTGGCATCTAATTAAACTGTTCCCTTACTCTCGTTCAAGTTCTTGCAATAATTCAAAATATCGTCGTATCAATTGTTCGTAATCGCGCGAATATCCCTCGCGTACGG
The DNA here is from genome assembly GCA_003562775.1 of Ignavibacteriales bacterium. Taxonomy (GTDB): domain Bacteria; phylum Bacteroidota; class Ignavibacteria; order T3Sed10-11; family T3Sed10-11; genus T3Sed10-11. Next base: position 3,639 of record PWTU01000008.1, on the reverse strand, counting down.
CGCGAAGCATATCCTCACGCAATCTGTCACGTCCCTCCTGTGTTGATAGGTCGATTTCGGGTGGACTATCTCTTAAAAACTGATCGGCGAGGCGCCCTTCACGCCGCTCTTCGTAATCCCGTTCACGAATCGAGCGCTGTGCATCGAGCAAGCGGCTCAGGATTCGTTCCTGACGACGGATAGTTTCGGGTTGCAGTTCATCTGCCGATAAACCACGTACAACCTCCCGCATTTCCTGTTCAATTCGTTCAAGATCACCGAGTATCCTCTCACGCGTTATTGATTCCTGCATATCACGCTGTAATTCTTCGAGTGACCGGCGCACCATATCCTGTTCTGCAGCGAGCCGCGACATCTGTGCCTGCTGTTCCATTGTCATCTGTCCGTCGCCAAGTTGCTGCGTATCGATATTTATCTGTTGCTGCTGTCCCGCCATATTTTGAAGCTGCTGCAAAAATCCCTGCATTCCCCCTTGTCCTCCTCCCTGCATCATCGCCTGAAGCGATTGCTGCAGCATTAACGAAGCTTCGTTTAATGAACCCATGGCGCCTTCCTGTCTCTGCGCCGCCTGGTTTCCGCTCCGCGCTTCCAAACGTTCTAACGCTTGCTGCATTTGCTGAAACGATTGCCCGATTGCCCTGCCCATATCCGGGGTGATGGCGAATGTCTTCTGCGACAATGCAACAAGATCATCGACGACATTCCTGAGATCCGACATCGCCTCACTTTGCGATCGCGCGTTTTCACGGAACAATTGTGAATTGGGTTCAAGCGAGCGGGTATCGTCGCGCAATCCTTCCTGCCGTTTCGAAAGCTCGTTTATATTTCGCAGCGCCCGCCGCATCTCATTTACTATTTGACGCATTTGATCCTCAAGCAGCGACTGCTGCATCTGTGCAAGATTTTGCTGCATTTGATTTAGATCTTGTCCGAGTTGTTGCTGCTGCTGTTGTACCTGCTGCATATCGCCCCGCTGCATCTGCTGCTGCATCTCTTCAATCTGTTTCTGCATTTCGGCGGCGGTCATATCGTCCATAGTTTTTTGCAATTCGTCAAGCGGCATCTCGGTCGGAAATTCCTCCATGCGGCTTTGCAAATCGGCAAGCTCTTCCATCATACGATCGAGCTGGCGTTTCAGATCTTCAAGCTGCTGCTCAAGTTGTACCGACTTGTCGGGATCATCCATCTCCGTCATTTCTTCTTCTATTGCCTTCTGATCATCGGCCATTTGCTCGGCGCGTTTAAGTAATTCATCTACTTTCTGTTCTATCTGTACCCGCTTTAACAAATTCAAGGTTCGCTCAAGAGTCTGGCGGAACTGCTCCTCGTTGAACGTCATATTTTGCATTGCTTCCCGAAGCTCGTTCGGATCCATCTTGTCCAGCGCTTCACGCAGCTTCTCCATTGCCGCTTTAAATTCAGGATCGGTAAGTTGTTCATACAACTCCTGCAATTCGAGATATTTCTCCAACGTTTCGGGTGAAAGAACATCATGGCGCTGCATTTCGTCTACCATCTCTTCCAGATCCTGTCCCATTTGTTCGAGACTTTGCTGCAATTCATCATAACGGTCGAGCAGTTCTTTCATTCGCTGCTCGCGTTCCCAATTCATCTCATGTTGTGCAAGTTGGAGCTCTTGACGGATATCGTCAAGTTCACGACGGAGTTTTTCTGCCTCTTCAACTGAGTACTCAAGATCATCACGCGATTTTGACTGTTGTCTATCTATCTCTGCAAAGACTTCATCGAGCGAGGGAAGCCGGAAAATATACTTCTCACTTTCGCCGCGCTTTGGACCGCTTACGTAATCGTTATCGTATACGACAGCGTAATAGCTCACCACATCTTCAGGCGCTAAATTCATAATTTGCCGCACATCCCACAGATATTCTATGATCGCATCGTTCGATGCATCCGATGGTATAGGGATTTCCGCATAGGTATACTCCTCGTGCGGCGGTTCATACCGTGAGTATTGCAACCGGTAACCGAGCTGTAGCCGTGTGAAGCCGTAGTCATCGCGGATACGGAACATCATAGGAAGCCGGAGATTTTCATCGATGTTTATATCGCGTCCCGGCTCGACGATAGTAACAAGGGGATATTCATCTTCAACCATCCGGATTGTATATTCTATCGGATTTTCATTCCGAATACCATCCGTATCTTTTAGCTCAATTTTATAGTTGTCGTTACGGTTGACCGTAAACCGGGCGCGGGCATTTCTCCCGTCGATCTCCATTTCAAGCGGATCATGATCACGAAAGATAATCCGGGCATCCGCAAGTTCCTTGTTCGACGAAATCTGGATGGAAGCTTGTGTACCGCGAATAGCAGTAATGTTCCCGGTATTTTCATCGAGTGAGCGGACTGGCAGTGCGGTATATGACGGATAATTCAGGGTGACCTGTAAACTCCGGATCGAGGGACGGTCGTGTACCGTGATTGTATGTTTCTTCGTTTGTTGATCTTTACGTTCTGCATAATATTCTGTTGTGCGGCGTAGTTGCGTTATAGCATGGGTAAATGTGGACCCGGTTTTTTGATTAATCACGAACTTCTCAAAATCGACCTGTCCCTCCTGTCGCGTAAAAAGCATCACCTCCGGCTGCGGTTCTCCTTTTACATGAATCAGAATCGATACACTATCGCCGCGCACCGCTTCAATGTCGCCGGGTTCTATCGACAGTGTAAATGGCTGCGGCATTTCAAATTCCTGATTGAAGTGAGCGATGCGATACAGTGCATCTCCGAAGTTATGCGGTGATATAAAATATAATATTACAAAAAAGACCAGACCGTAGAAAACGCTTCTGCCGATCTGCGCCGGCTTTTGAAATGTTATCGATTGGTTAAAATCGTTTTTTTCAACTTCCCGGGCGAGATCGCCGTACGATGCATCAATAAGTTTTGCGGAATAATGCAACGATCCGCTCTTTCGCTCTTCCGCTATCTGAAGTAAGTTGTATAAACGATCTTTAATGGCGGGGAAATAACTGCCTGCTATTTCCGCAAGTTCCAGATCGGTTTTTCGTTTGAGAATTCCCAGAGTGGAAAATAGCGGCCATAGAAAGAAAATAATTCCGGTGGTAAATACCCCGATTGCCGCAAGTAGCGCAAGACCTGTTCGAACCGAAGAAGAAAAATAAAAAAGTCCTTCAAGAATACCGATCAACCCGACCGAAGCAATGAACGCCGCACATACAAGCAACGCTCCCGATACAATGCGAACCCGTTCATCCTTATTCCGCAATGCATGAAGCTTTCTTTCAATTGTTTTCTCTATTTCCGATACTCGATGTGGCGACATACGATTCTTTCCCGTTTATGATTTTGTCAACAGCCAGAGCACGATATTCGTTCCGAATTGCAGCGCCATTTCGCGAACCTCCCACGGGTTGCCGTGCACCCGTTCGTCAACCCATCCGTCGTGCGGATCGGCTTCATAGGTATAATATACAACAAGCCGTCCGTCCATAAACAACCCGAATCCCTGCGGCGGTTTGCCGTCGTGTTCGTGAATTTTCGGGGGCCCGTTCGGGAAATTATATTTTATGTTATAAATGGGATGGGAGAACGGAATTTCGACTAATTCCTGATCGGGAAAAATCTTTTTCATCTCCCGGCGAAAAGCGGCAT
>PWTU01000469.1 GCA_003562775.1 Ignavibacteriales bacterium | reverse complement strand
TAACAGGAGCATGGGGAAATCACCGGCGATTTGTGTATACGTATGCAGATGAAGGAAGGACGGTAAGGCAGGTAGCGCAGTTCTGGGAAGACGGCATGTGGAATCTCGCAACCCGCGAAACGAAAACCTATGGATCCGAAGGTGAACTAACCTCCCGTATCCGCGAACGCCGGTCAGAAACGGATGAATGGATGCCGGATAAAAGAGAAATCTATGTATACGATCAGAACAACCGGTTAACCGAGTGGCAAATACAGAAAAGAACCGATGACGATACCTGGGAATATGATCATCGATTCGTCTACATATATGACGATCTCGATAATATCACCGAAAAAACCTTTGAACGATGGGGAAGGAATGGATGGGAAGTATCGAGCAGAATTATAGAGGAATTCGATGGAAATAGAAACCGGACAGGAAGAATTATCTATCTTATGAGAGACGGAAGATTAATGAGGGAAAAATCATTTGCCTTTGAAATCTCTGATGATAAAATGACCCGGCAAACTATGCGTCTCTGGACCGGCGACTCCTGGCAGAACATCGAAGAGGAACAGTATAAATACGGTGAAAACGGGAAATTACTTCATGTTGAATATTACGAGTATAATGAAAACAACGATAGTGTTCTTGTTGCAAAAGATGTTTACAATTATGACGATGAAGAAATGATCGTCGAAAGAATCCGTGAAAACCGGCAGCAGGACGGCGCCTTTCAGGAAGAGTGGAAATATGCAGAAAAATATGATTATCGCGGGTATAAAATATCAAAATCATACCATGAATGGCAAGACGGGAGATGGGTTGAGCGACATCGAACCACATATACGTTCGATATATACGGCAACAAAACCTCGTCGCTAATCCAACGATAAACTTCAATTTATACCGCGAAGAACTTCTGAAGCTGCGGTATTTCGGATGCCAATGCTTCTTCAAGACCGCCGTTAAACAACACCTTTCCTTTATCCATGTAAATTATTTTGTCGGCAACGCGGCGGATGCTTGAGACTTCATGCGTTACGATAACCAGGGTCATTCCCAATTGTTCACGCAGGGACAGTAGTAGATTATCCAGCGCGGTTGCGGTCACCGGGTCAAGTCCGGCTGACGGTTCATCTGCGAATAAAATAGCAGGATCGAGAGCAATTGCACGAGCGAGCGCCGCCCGTTTACGCATTCCTCCCGATAACTGGGATGGTAAAAAATCGTAGGCATGTTCTAATCCGACCAACGATAATTTCAAACGAACTATTTGATCGATTAAGTGAAACGGTAAATTGGTGTGTTGCTCGAGGGGTATTGCAACATTGTTCGAAATTGGAATAGAATTTAACAGCGCCCCTCCCTGAAATAACACTCCCACATTTCTCATAAGTCGATTATACTCATCCTCCTCGATATAAACCATGTCGTGTCCCAGTATCTCAATCATTCCCTTCGTCGGCTTCATCAATCCGATGAGGTTTTTTAAAAGGGTCGTTTTCCCGCAGCCGCTCACTCCGAGAATAACGGTGATTTCGTTTTCATAAATATCGATCGAAATATCGTCGAGTATATCGGTCTCGTTATACCCTGCAAAAAGATTCCTTGTACTAATTATCGGTTGAGCCATAATCATTATAAATAGAAAAGCAATCCCAATAAACTATCGGCAAGTATGACCAGGAAAATTGCAACAACAACCGAGCGTGTTGTCGATCTCCCGACGCCTTCAGCGCCGCCTTCAACATGTAATCCGTAGTAAGAAGCAACAACGATAATAATCGTCGCAAATACAATGCTTTTAACGAACGCCGTCATTATTTCATAATACCGGAGCGCGAAATTTACTTCATTATAAAACGCGTAAAAATCAATTTGAAAATTTGTAAATGCAATAACCGCTCCTCCGAATATACCAACGAATGTGGCAACCGCTATAAGCAGCGGCATAGACAGTAAAATTGCAAATAATTTTGGAATTATTAAATACGGAACGGGATCGATGCCCATCGAACGAAGTGCATCGATTTCCTCCGATACATTCATAGCACCTATTTCCGCTGCAATCGATGAACCGGACCGGCCGGCTACCATAATCGCCGTTAAAAGCGGTCCCAGTTCACCTACCATTGCAAATGTGATAAGCTGCGCGACAAATATTTCCGCACCGAACGGACGCATCTGGATACCTACCTGCAATGTGAGAACCAATCCGATCAAAAAGTTAACAAGAATAATAATCGGTAATGCCGTAACGCCGATAAAATTACTCTGACGAATTACTTCGCCTTTACGGCGGAGTTTCGGCCGGAAAAAAGCGATAATACCATAATAAGATATATTCGCAAGGAGCAGCATAAAATCTCTGAAAATAATCCAATACCTGTATGCATATTCACCGATGAATTCCAATGGATGTGTACCGGATTTTTTGGTAGGAACTTGGATTATTTTCTGAGAAAAAGTTTTTACTACTTTCTCAACCGGCGGTGAAATATTTTCAAATGTAACGTCGATATCTTTTATTTGCGCATCGTTCTGCACTTTCTCCAAAACAACGACTCCAGCGCTGTCGATATGGTTGACATTCGAAAAGTCAATTATGATCTTCGATGCCTGAGATGAGTTACGCAGTATAGTCTGCAGACGATCATAAATCTCCTTGATCGTATCGATATTTACATTATCCGGAAGGTGAGCTGTTTGATTACTCATTAATTGAACAGACTACTTAATCAGAATTGAAATGGTCGTTAATTTTATCAATGAATGTAAATACTTCATCACGGAAGATAACACTCACTTCCTGTGCAAAAACATTCATCGGCGCGTTATCGGTAAAGGGCGCAAAGGTACTGAACCGATGTGAAAGTATGATCCTGTTATTACGGACATCGACAAAATCAATGACACCGTCGACGTGTGCGCCCGCCTCTCCTTCCACATCCACCCGCTCTAATTTATTTATCGCTCCGGTCACAACAAATTGTGGAGCGGTTACCGTAAGCCGGAGTTGGCATACCTCAAACATTTGTGCATCGTGTAGTATTCTCCATATAAAATAGCGTACCGCGTGCCCGGGCGATTCCGCCCAATGATGATAATGATAATATTCCAGTTCATTTGAATCGGTGCGTAACGCTATCCGGGCATCATTGTATGGACCGGCAATCGAAAAATCGATCACCTCCACAACGAACGGCAGCGGCGTCTCACGTCCGGGTTCTATAGAATCGGGAAGAGTGATATCATACGAATCGAGTGTATAATATTTAATTGACCGTTGTTGCCCGGCGCACCCGGCTATAAAAAGAAATAACAGCATAAAAATAATCTTATTTTTCATTTACCGCTCCAGTTTATCGTCAGGGGGATTCTGCGGCCGCGATCCTCTAATCAAGATCGATGGGTTTGAATCGATCCGTCGCGCGGTGCTGCTTAAATATCTCGTGATTAAATGTAACTCATCGATCGTATCGACAAACTTGCCGCTGTTACGCATTACAAGCGTTTCGGTATGCGTGAGCACGTCATCCAGCGATACCAGAACTTTATTCACGTCTTCAATCAATTTCGTCAGATCAACTTCACGAACCGTGCTGGTGATATTCTGCATATCGGCGAGCATTGTATTGAGCGTATCCGAAGACATAAAATTATTAAACGTCTCCGCGGTAGTTTTAGCCGCCGTACTCATCAGTTTCAATTCAACAACCAGTGTATCAAGATTTGCCATTGTCCGGTCCATCCGTTCACGGTTCTCGTCAAGCACTTCACTGACCTTCCGGACAGTATTTGCAGATTCATCTACAAACGCAAAAATCCGGTCCTGATTTTCAGACGACGATAATGCAAGTAAATTGTTTAGAACCAATTCAATCTTCTCGGCTATTACTTCCGCGCGTCCGGTGATATCCTCTGTGAGCGATTTCCCGGGTTGAATATAGCCGCCCGGTTGCAGCATATCGGATTCCACGGTGCCCCCCCGGAGTTCTATCTGTTTCAGTCCGGTAATACCGATCGTGGAAATTTCCGCACGAACATCTTCTTTAATGGGAGTTCCCTGTTCAATTGCAACGGTGACAATAATTCTTGTGATATCTTCCGGATCAATTTTTATATTCCGGACATTGCCGACATTCAAGCCGAGATATTTTACCTGACTTCCAACATCGAGTCCGCTTACCGACACGTCTTCGTATGTAATATAATAAATATCTCTTGTATCGAAAACACGATCATAAGAAAGCGTACCGATAGCAATTAATATTACCGTTATCGAAATAATAATAAAAATACCAAGCCGTATTTTTTGTGCTCTGGTAACCATACGTGCCTCCATCCTTCTTTCTTCAGTTTATGAATATCTATATAATTTTAGTATATTTTTAACGAAAGTCAATATAACACGAAATCAATTAAAAAAAATTATATGAATTACGATAATATTCTCAAGGAAATATACACAGAAGTCTCACCGTTATTCGACAAAGGAGAGATTGCGCAATACATTCCTGCTCTTTCTACCGTACCTCGGAATAAATTCGGCATGGCTGTGTGTACGCTCGACGGTGAAACATATACGATCGGCGATGCATACGAACAATTTTCCATACAGAGCATCTCAAAAGTATACTCTCTGACGCTCGTCTTTAAACTTATCGGCGAGAGACTATGGAAACGAGTCGGGAAGGAACCTTCCGGCAATCCGTTTAATTCACTCGTACAGCTTGAATACGAAAAGGGCATTCCACGCAACCCGTTGATAAATGCCGGCTCACTGGTTCTTACGGATATTTTACTCTCGGAATTTCAGGAACCCAAAAAAGAGATATTAAACCTTGTTCGCAAAACCTCGGGCAACAATGCAATCAACTACGACAATGCGGTCATTGCTTCCGAAAAAATTACCGGGCATCGCAACTTTGCATTAGCACATTTTATGCAGAGCTTCAAGAACATCCTTAATCCGGTAGACGACGTTCTCGATGTGTATTTTCATCATTGCGGCATTGCAATGAATTGCGTCGATCTTGCCCGCTCATTTTTATTTCTTGCAAATCATGGTATAATACCGGATAGCGGCGAATATGTAATCAGTAAAAGCGAAGCTAAGCGTATCAATGCACTGATGCTTACATGCGGCCTATATGATGAATCGGGAGATTTCGCCTTCCGTGCAGGTTTACCCGGGAAAAGCGGAGTCGGCGGCGGTATCGTTGCGGTTTTACCTGAAAAGCTCTGTGTCTCCGTATGGGGACCCTCGTTAGGTCCGGCGGGCAACTCGCTTGCCGGGATCGCAGCACTCGAGCATTTCACTACTCTGACCGGTATGTCTGTATTTTGATTACAGTTTTATTTGTTTACGCTCATCCGGTTTTAATTCATAGGTAGAACCGTTTAAGCCGATAATCATTTTCTCTCCTCTTCCCGTACCGGCGGTAACAGTAACCGATTTACGATCGATCGACAGGTCGAGCCAATTACAATAATACCGTATTCTGAAATGGAGTGAATCGACTTCGTCGGGCAGCGCCGGATCAAGCCAAAGTACATCGTCACGAATTGTCAGCCCGGTAAAACATCCTTGTACAAGATCGACCGTACCCGCCATTGCTCCGAGATGAATCCCTTCTTTCGTGGTGCCGCCCTGTATATCGCTTATATCACTTTCAAGCGCTTGTTTAAATAAATTCCAGGCTAATTTTCTATCGGATCTTGCCAGCACCCATGCATGAACTACACGACTTAAAGTTGAGCCGTGGTCCGTTCGGCCAAGGTAGTAATGTATAATTTCCGGTATTTTCTTTCGTTCAAGTTTATAACCGAGACGTGCAAACAATTCATTAAGCTCTTCCACGGAGAATAAATAAAAAAGCATCAATACATCGGCTTGCTTTGATATTTTATATTTATCCGGGCTATCGTTCTCTGCTTTCAGAATTCTATCAAGCCGGTGTAAATCACCGTACTTCCCTCTGTATGCCCGCCAATCCAATTCTTTTAAATTTTCATATCCTTCGAATTGGGCAGGTATGTCTTCTTTTTCGAAAATGATTCTCATTTTTCTGGATATCTCACGCCAGCGCGACACTTCATCTTCACCGAGATCTATTTTTTCGGCAACTTCTTTCCGGCTCTCAGGATCGAGAAGCTGAAGTACTTCGATCGCACGGCAGATACACCATACCGCCATAACATTCGTATAGGTATTGTTATCCAGGCCCGGTTCGTCGCGATCCGGATATCCTTCGTGATATTCATCGGGGCCGACCACGCCTTTTATTTCGTACTTATCGAGTTCCTCGTTATAAGTCGTCAATGAATCCCATAATCTCGCAATCTCAACAAGCATCTCGGCACCATATGAACACATAAATTCAATATCGTGCGTGGTTTGAAAATAGTGCCAGATGTTATAAGCAATGGCTGCATTCACATGTCGCTGGAGATGCGTATGATCGGGATCCCATTCTCCGGAACGCGGGTTCAGGTGCAACTCCTGTGTTTCTTCACGCCCGTTGCTTCCACTCTGCCACGGAAACAAGGCACCTTCCAAATTTTCTCTCCGGGCAGCCCGACGTGCAGCGTTCAATCGCCGGTATCGATATAACAATAATGAACGTGTTATTTCCGGGAGCCGGTAATTGAAAAACGGTAAAATGAACACTTCATCCCAGAAAATGTGACCGCGGTACGCTTCGCCATGTAATCCTCTCGCCGGAATACCGAAATCCAGATCGATGGTGTTCATTGATGTTGTCTGAATTATGTGAAAGATGTGCAACCGGAGAATTAACTGCATCCTACCGCCGTCTTCGTTGAAAGTTATATCGGTCCGATCCCAGTAAAATTCCCAGCGGTTTTTATGTGTTTCGAACAAATCTTCGAATGAGCCCGCCTCACCGATTGCATTCCGGGCTTCAAGACCGCATTCAGTAATAGCTTTATCGCGTGATGTGTAAATGGCAACAATTTTTTCAACGGTTAATTCCACCCCCTCCTCCACCTCACAATCGATCCGATGTGCTACGTACCCGCTTTCTTCAAATAATTGACGATTTGGATGGATGTGTACATCGCCAAGATAAATACATGTTCTCGCCGCTTGCGCTGCCTGAATTTTCGATTGTTTTGTTTCCACTTTCAGCCACATACCCTCTTCATTCACGGCGCCCCATTCAAGTGCATGCAAATGATCGCCGCGCAATGCTTTATAGCGCTCGACACCGCGATTGGAGATCGTGCCGTCGAGTGCGGATCGAATTTGAATCTTTCCCGACCAGTTTTCGGGACGTATAATCATTTTTATTGCGGCAAGATGTTGTTCGCGTATGTGTACGAAACGCCGGCTCACGAGCGTTGTGATTCTACCTTGTTTGTCTTTAAATTTTACCTCGCGCTCGAGAAATCCTTCACGTAAATGAAGCTTCTGACAAAAGGATTGAATCTCGACCTTTTGCAGGTCGAACCATTCTCCGTTTTCCGGCCGAAAATTTAACGGCAACCAATTCGGGAAATTAACCAAATCCTCGTTCTCAACCATTCGCCCGGATATTTCTGTCTTCATTCTATTGAAACCGCCGGCTATGTACGTTCCGGGATAGTGTACATCATCTGCAACTGTCTCCTCTCCCGCTCCCCGTGTTGCAAAATACCCGTTGCCGAGGGTACATAATGCCTCCCGTAATTTCTGCTCTTCCGGATTGAATTGTGTATACTGCAATGTCCACATAAACGTTTCCCTCTTTATATCACTGTACTTAATTTTTTTAAAAATGCCCGTACCGCGTCCGTATCACCAAGCACATAATGAGCATCGCTCTTCTTCTTTTTTTCCGCTACCAGTATTCCAATACCGTCCGTTTTTATCTCGCGAAATGCATTTTCATCGGTAAGATCATCACCGATATAAATCGGAACGACGTTTTCATTTTTTAAATCCAGCGCATCGAGCAGCCAACGTACAGCTTTTCCTTTATGCCAGTCGATTGCCGGTTGTATCTCGATAACTTTTTTCCCGCCGCTTTTTTTCAATGAATCATATTTTACCAGCATCTCATCGACCGTTTCCTTCACCCGATCAACGTTTTCATCATCGACGCGCCGGTAATGAGTAGCAACCGAAAATTTTTTCCTCTCAACCTGAGCGCCATTGATATCCTTCAGTTCTTGAACGAGATCTCGCTCTACTTCATCCAGCACTTCGATAAAATGTTCACCTTCCTCGTGTATCTTTTCGAATCCATCAGGACCTTTTATATCGAATCCGTGACTGCCCGCAAAAAATAAATTTTTCAATCCAACCCTTTTTTCGACATCTACCCTGTCCCTACCGCTCACTACTGCAACGGTACAACGTTCGCTCAAACTCTGTATCACTTCGCGCATATCGTCCGCCATATCTGCATCCTCCGGTCGTTCGACAATAGGCGTCAAAGTGCCGTCGTAATCAAGAAAAATCGCCGCTTTTTTTTCATTCAATGTATTCATTATATCATCAAACGATTGTATTGCCGAAGGTAGCCAGGACTCCGGTGTGTCATCTTCAATCCGTACCTGTTCGAGATCCTGTACAACAACGTCCGCACCTTTATCCAACAATTCATTTTCGATTCCCGTGCGATCTACTCCGATAACTAAACCGAAATCACCTCTGCTTCCTGCACGTACTCCCGATATTGCGTCTTCGACGACTACGGTGCGTTGTGAAGCCACTCCTAATTGATCGACTGCAGATAAAAAGACGTCGGGGTGGGGTTTTCCCCGCAACCCCATTTCAGCGGCATCAACACCATCCACTTTTACTTCAAACAAATCAAGCAAGCCGGCACGTTCTAACACCGGTTCACAATTTTTACTCGACGATATAATGCCTATTTTTAAGCCGCACGAACGAGCATTTTCAATTAACTTCACCGTAGAACCAAACACAACGACACCCTCTTCTTTCAACCTCTCCTGAAACGCAAGATTTTTTCTGTTTCCCAGTCCACATATAGTCTGTTTATCCGGAGGATCGGAGGGATCACCATAATCGAGTTGTATATCCCGTGATTTAAGAAAATCTTTAACCCCTTTATATCTGGGTTTCCCGTCCACATATTTTAAATAATCATCTTTTTTATCAAAGGGTACAAATTCTGCCCCTGTTTTCTTTGCCTGTTCCTTTAAAACACCGTCAAATATTTGTTTCCAGGCAGCGGCGTGAACACCCGCGGTATCCGTTACAACACCATCAAGATCGAAGACAATAGCATCGTATTCGGAAGTTTTTATGGTTACCGTTTTATTTTTCATAGTCATGATTGATCCACATTGTTTATGTATATTCTTGGAACTCTTGCCGAGATAGAGCATAATATCTCGTATGGTATTGTTCCTATTTTTCTGGCAATTTCCCAGCCGGAAATCGACTCGCCTTCGTCTCTTCCTAAAAGTGTTACCTCATCACCGGCTGATATTGCTGAATCATATCCGAGATCTACCATACTCTGGTCCATACAAATAGTTCCTACGACAGGATAACGGCGGCCTTTGATAAGCACCTCTCCCTTATTTGATAATAATCTGTTATACCCGTCCGCATAACCGATCGGAATGGTCCCGATACGCGTCGCTTTTTCAGTTATATATCTTCTACCATAACTTATACTGACGCCTTTTTCTACCTTTTTAACAAATCCAATTTTTGATTTAAGCGAAAGCGCCGGTTGCAACGATATCTGTTCAGACATACTATATCCCGGTGTGTATCCGTATAACATGATTCCCGGCCTAACCATATTGAAATGAGAATCGGATGAACTTATTATCCCGCCGCTGTTTGCAATATGGACATTGGTAATTTCGATGCCGCGTCTCTTGATTTCGGTCAATACTGTATGAAACCGCTCAAGTTGTACATGCATATATTCGGAATTGCTCCCATCCGATGTCGCTAAGTGACTGTAAATTCCGTCCACTTCTATGTTCGGGCGTCGTGCTATGCGTTCGATTAGATGCGGTGATTCATTGTAGTGTACACCAATCCTTCCCATTCCGGTATCCACTTTTATATGTATTTTAACTGTTGTTCCGGTTGTGTCGGCATAATCACCCAATTCATTCAACATCGTATCGGAAGTGAGCGTCATCATAAGATCGTACTTTGAAAAAATCGAAAACTCCTCTTTGTGTGCTCCGTAGAAAACAAGAATCGGTGTTGTAATTCCTGCATTGCGAAGTGATACCGCTTCACTGACAAATGCCACACCGAACATATCGATATCTCTCGATTGCAGGTAATGAGCAACCTCGGTAATGCCGTGGCTATATGCATTTGCTTTTACGACTCCCATCACTTTGACATCCGGCAATACCAGTTTGCGAACTACCGAGAGATTGTGGCCGATTTTTGATAAATCAACCTCAGCACGTGTCGATCGCACAAGGGGATCTGTTATTTTTTCTGAAACAGGGCGTGCTTTTTCGTGGTTTTTCAATGACATATCGGGATGTTTGTATTATGGTTGTTAAAATTTATGGTATTAGCAACACAAAGTCAACAGAAAACTTCATTTTATACCTATTTGGGGAGGTTTTTCAAAATATTTTTGATGCTTGAATGTGCGCCAGCGCATATCGTAAATCACGATATTCCCGTATAATGAATCAAAGATCAATCCCCATTCGGAGCAATGTATCAAGGGATATTATGATGAAAAATGAATTAATCGGAACAAGTAAAGCAATTAAAAATATCAATAAGCAGATCAAGAATTTCTCTTCATCTCCTGAGGATATTCTTATAATAGGGGAACCAGGTACGGGAAAGAGTATTGTAGCAAATTATATTCATAATCTAAGCGTTAGCGGAAATAAAAAAATACCTATTATCGATTTGAAGCTTACCCATATTGAGGAAACCGAATTATATGCCGTCCTCTTCGGATATCGGGAAAATACACCGGGATCACCCGATACGTCACAAAAAGACACGGCATCGATTACTGAAGGCGGAACAGTTCTTATGGAGGAGGTCGGTAAAACAAGTTTCCGATATCAAAAATACATTGTAAATTTTCTTAATGAATTACCCGGTTTACGCGATCCATCAAATGACAATCCTCTGAAACTACGAGTTATACTTACAATTAATGATAATCCCGCTACATTAGTATACAAACACGAACTGCTCGAAGACCTTGCGAAACAAATAATCTCGTTTAACAAAATTCACATACCTCCGTTACGTGAGAGAAAGGAGGACATACCGTATTTAGTCGAACACTTTGTGGTTGACGCGTGCAACAAACTCAATATATCGGAACCCGCAATCGATATAAATGCTATCAGCATTCTCGTTAACCAACCTTGGAAAAACAATATACGTGAATTAAAGGCAGTGATAGATCGATCGGTAATTTTTTCCAGCAATGGGATGTTTACCTTACCGTCGGAACTGATCGACGATAAATCGAAAGTTACACGATTACTCGAAACAATATTAACCGGCGAAGGGCAGGAAATAAACGCTCCGCTTGATACAATCGAGCGCGGTCTTATAAATTCTACACTGAAACGTTTCGATTTTGATCTCTCCCGGGCAGCTCAATTTTTGGGAATGAATCAAGATACATTACAGAATCGCGCTGATCAATTAGGATTAATACGCGAAAGAAAATAGGAGATAAGGTAATGTACAATAAATATTATAGTCTTGCACAAAGCTTCAGCACACAATATCTTTTAGCGCAGGTTAAGCAAATGAAGCATCAGAATATAAAACGCAAAGCATTCAAAGCAGTATTGAAGTCCCGTTTACTCACAGAAACGACCGTGAATAACAATAAGGAATATTCAAAACATTAGCACCGTTGTCTATAACCTTATTATTTCTTCTTTTGTATTCTGAGCCAATTCAATAAACCATCGTTCATCTGAAAATGCTGCGGCGAATAGATACCCTCCCTGACATATTGCACATCTTCAATAGTATAAAATGCTTTCGGATTAAATTCCCTGACGATCTTTAATACACGATGAATATCATCGCGCTTAACGACACTGTAAATAATCTTAACCTCGCTCGTCTTTCCATATGCGTCTACATGTGTTACACCGAAACCTGCATCATACAGTTTTTCGACCAATTCGGACGCTTCCCGCTGTGTGATGATCCGTAATATCGAATTACCGATTGCAAGTTTTTCCTCTATAAATAACCCGATATAATTACCGATGGCAAACCCCCCCGCAAAAGTAATATAATAAAGAGGATTCGTCATGTTCTGCATTATCTGAACAATCGCAACAAGCCATATAATCGATTCAAAAAATCCTAAAACTGCTGCGAGCGTCTTGTGTCCTCGTATAAGATATACTATACGAACGGTACCGATCGATACATCGATAATGCGGGCTATTATAATAAGAACCGGAATAAGACCGTAAATAACCCATGGCGAGTCGAAAAAAAGTAATTCAAGCATATTCTCCTCTTTCTGTTAGTGGCAAATGATAAATTTGCAAAAAGTATTTTCAAAAAAACAAAATTTTATATGGTAATCAAGGAATAAAAATAAAAAACCCGGTGTGTCGTTCTCACACCGGGTTGGAGAATGATGAACCGCCCGTTACCTTGTGTATAATTTTCAGTTATTGCAGGGATTATTCCATATATTACCGGGTAGCACCGGAAAATACAAGAGGAAAGAAGTTCCCTTACCGGGTTCACTCCTAAAATCAATAAAACCGCCATGACTCTCTACCATACCGTAGACCATAGACAAACCGAGACCGACACCCTGCCCGAAATCTTTTGTTGTAAAAAAGGGTTCGAAAATTCGTGGTTGAATATCTTTTTTTATTCCTATCCCCGTATCTGTTATTTCAATGCAAATATACAGCGGTTCGGTTACTTTCTGAAATATTTGTGAAAGGGTTTTCTCGTCGACATAATACGTTTTCAATGTTATTGTTCCACCCTGAGGCATTGCATCGCGGGCATTTAACAATATATTCAGCATTGCCTGCCGTAGATGATTCGGATCGGCATTAATTACCGCTTTTTCGGTGCCAAAATGAATATCAAATAAATGATACTTCGGAAACGTTTCCTTTGCAACATCAACGGTCTTCTGAACCGCGACATCCAGACATATCGGCTCCGTTCGCATCGGAGATTTTTTTACAAACGTCATCAGTTGATGAACCAGATCGGCGCCGCGCTCCGCCGCTTCGGATATTATCTTGATGAACTTTTTCAACTTTTCTCTATCAATGTGATCCTGCTCAATCAAGGAGGTGTAACCGACAATAATATTTAAAATATTATTGAAATGATGAGAAATACCGCCTACCAGAACACCGATGCTATCCATCTTCTGAGCGTGGTGCATTTGTTCTTCCATTCGCTTCTGAACGGAGATATCATTTACGACCCCAATAAGGGCGACCGGTTCATCGGCATCATCCCTTATAACGGAAGTTGAGAGAGATAACCGAAACTCTGTTCCGTCTTTTCGTCTGTTAATAGTTTCCCCTTTCCAACCACCCTGTAACGTCGCTGAAAATATATTCCGCAATGTTTCCTTCTTATCTGATACCGACCAGAGCGTCTGAGTCGATTTACCGATCATATCGTTTTCATGGTAACCGAACATATCACAGAATGATTGATTGACCATAATAATATTTGCATCAAGATCAGTAATACATATACCATCATTCACACTTTTAATCGAATCCTCGAACATCTTTAACCGGTTGATCATTTTTTTTCGCTCGGTAATGTCCCGGAATATACTCAGCAGGAGCATATTCTGCTCATCGCTTTCTATAAAAGAGTTTGAGACTTCCAGCCAGAGCTTTGACCCATCCCACAGTTGAATCTCACGTTCCAAGTTCGGATCGACCGATCTGGTTCTGAACCGTTCATTGTATTTTTTCCTCATCGATGGTTGATCGTCCGGACTATAGATCGAGTAAAAAGGAAAACCGACCAGATCGGCTTCTTTTTCCCCAACCATTTTACAGAATGCCTCATTTACGGATATAATTATTCCATCGCTGTTTGTTAATCTCATACCATCGAGAGAATTTTCCCAGACACTTCTGAATTTTTGTTCGGATCGTCTGATTTCCTCTTCGGCTGCAATTTGATCTGTTAACTTAAAGTGTGTATTTGATTGGTATTTACCATGACGCGTCATAATTAATTCCTTCTCTTCCTCGAGGATTCGATAACTTCACGAACAACTTTTAATATATGACTAAATTTATACGGCTTCTGAACAAATAACCGTGCTCCTGCGGTCTCGATCGCAAGCTTTGCATCCGGATCATTGTAGCCGGACGCTATAATAATCGGAATATTCGGATTTCGTTCACGAATGTGTAGGAATGTTTCATATCCGCCTAATTTCGGCAAACCAATATCGAGAATTATTGCCGAGAGACTTTTACCGTGCTGTTCGAAAATCTCGATTGCCTCAAGCCCGTCGCCTGCCTGAAGGACCGTGTAGCCGCTATCCATTAATCTTTCTGCAAGCAGAATTCGCAATGATTCTTCATCCTCGACGATCAGTATTGTCTCCTCCCCGCTTATCGGCTCATCTATCTCTTCTTCAATTTCCGGTTTTGTACCGTTTTCAAATCGCAACAACGGTATATACACGGAAAACGTTGAGCCCTCATCAAGTGTGCTCTTCACATCGACAAACCCGTTATGACTGTCGATAATTCCATATACCATCGGCAAACCCAGACCGACTCCTTGTCCCACTTCTTTGGTCGTAAAGAACGGATCGAAGATTCTGCTTTGTATTTCCTCATCCATTCCGACGCCGGAATCGTTTACATCGATTTGCACGTAATCAACATCTTTGGCTTTTTCAAACTTCTCTTTTAGTTTACTCCCACGCATCACGTCGGAGACAACAGTGATAGTCCCGCCACGCGGCATTGCATCCCGGGCATTTAAGAATAAATTAAACAGCACCTGTCTGAATTGATTTTTATCGGCATGAATTACCGGTTCACGTGAATCGAGATCAACCGAGAAAGTAATCGTTTGCGGAAATGTTTGCATAACCATCTCGGTCATCTCTCCGATGACTTCATTCACTGCAACATCGCTGAATTTAATCGGTGATTTCTTTATATATGCCATTAATTGTTGTACAAGATGCGCTCCGCGCTCGGCCGCTTCCGTAATAACTCTGACATTTCTGTCGAGTTTATCGCGTTCAATAGAAGGATTCTCAAGCATTGAAGCATATCCCATTATCACGCCGAGGATGTTGTTAAAATTGTGTGCAATACCTCCGACCAATACACTTAAACTCTCCATCTTCTGTGATTGACGCAACTGCTCCTGCACTTTTTTCTGTTTCGAAATATCGCGGATAATTCCGGCAACAGCAATCGGATTACAGGTTTCGTCTTTGATGACGGATGAAGAGACATACACCGGGAATTCGGCGCCGTCTTTCTTTCGATTGTATAATTCTCCCTCCCATTCGGCATGATCTGCACCGGAAAACACACCTTCGATCTTTTCGTCCGTATTCTTTCCCGACCAGATAATGCCGACTGGTTTACCTATTACTTCTTCGGAGGTATAGCCGTATATTTCGCAAAACGTCTGGTTGACGAAAATGATATTATTCTGCAAATCGGTAATGACTATTGCATCATTGGCACTTTTCACGACTTGCTCGAACATCGGAGTTTTTTCCTCGACGGGTTTACGATCGGTAATATCCCGGGAACTCACAATTATCCCGTTTATATCGGGATCGTCAAGCAAGTTCTGACATATAGCCTCTATAATAATCCACGATCCATTTGCGTGGCGGAAACGAAAGACAATGGTTCGTGATTCACGCGGGTGTTGCAAAAGATCGGTAAACGTTAAAATTACTTTTTTAAGATCTTCAGGATGGCAGAAACCGAATATGTTGGTGCCAAGTCGTGGTTTACGTTCACCGTCGCCGAATGTACGACTTGCCGACGGCGACTCATATCGGACAATTCCCTTGCGGTCGAGAATGCTTATCACATCCGAGGTATCGGTGAGCAGCCGTTTATACCGCTGCTCGCTTGTTCGCAACGCTTCTTCTTCAAATTTCTCTTCGCTAATATCACGGGAAATTCCGGCAATACCGAAAATTTTCCCCGTGTTATCCCGGAGCGGAACTTTTGTTACGGAGAACCATCGATTGGTATAAACATGCGAGCTAATTAGTTCACGCTTGTTAATGATCGGCTTACCGGTCTTGAGGATGTATTGTTCATCGTCGTAAGTAGTTTGGGCGATCTCTGCATCAAAAAAATCAAGATCCGTTTTCCCGTGTGCATCCTGTGGATGGGCGATCCCGAGCACACGTGCATATGCCTTATTGATTAGAAGAAACCTGGACGATGTATCCTTAAAGAAAATCGAATCAGGTATATTCTCAAGCAACGAATTTAAGAGAAAATCCTGCGACGGTTCCGGCTCTACGGTATGGACCCGGGTTTTTAGTTCATCTAAATGCCGTCTGAATTTTTCGATTTTTTCGAGTAATTGGGTCTGTAATTCGGCTTCTGTAGTCATTTATAATATTTTGTTCCGGATATCATTGCAGAATCTTTATAATTTAGCGATCACTCAATTGTACATATTTCTGTAATAATGCGCTGTGCGCACGGTCAAATCTCCTCTAAAATTACCTGGGAATATGTCAATTACTAAAAAGCCGCAAAAACGAGCAAAACTAACCGATTGGATCGCATTTTTCAATGTCTGAGGTAATAATTACCGGAAACATCGGAATCGTTAAACAAACCGGCAAGATTTTCTTACTATCTTGCCGGTCCTGTCGGCATTTTAAATTATTGATCTCTGCTCTTATCAGGATATGGCGGAGGATCCGGGATATGAACAGGATCTTCCTCCAGTTTCTTCAATATCTCTTCAACAGCACGATCTAATTGCTGGTCGATTCCCTCAAATGCTTTTCCGGGATGATTATCAACAAAAATATCGGGATCGACACCGACGCCCTCCATTACCCATTCTTTACCTTCGATATCGAAACGGGAAAATTCCGGGCGGTTCAAAAAGCCGCCGTCAAGTAACGGCAATGTACCCCGTATTCCAACCACGCCGCCCCACGTTGTTTTTCCGATGACAGGGCCAAGTCCGTAATGCTGGAATCGATAGGTAAATATATCGCCATCGGACGCAGAAAATTCATCGGCAAGTGCAACTTTCGGACCAAGATGCATACCGCTCGGATCGATATTTACCGCGGCATTCCGAGCGACCGTAAACATTGCAATTTCCCTCTGCAGGCGTTCAATTATCATTGGTGATACATTTCCACCGCCGTTGCTGCGAACATCGATTATTAATCCTTCTTTTCGCAACTGCGGGTAATAGTTCCTTACGAATTCATTCAATCCGCCGGGCCCCATATCGGGTATATGAATATAACCGACCCG
>PWTU01000399.1 GCA_003562775.1 Ignavibacteriales bacterium | reverse complement strand
TATATGACACACCTATATCTGCGGCTATATAATACTTGTGTACATGAAAATAGGGAACGTATCCGGTAACTTTTATCCTGTCGCTGCATCCGTTCCGTCTGACAAATTCTTTTAAATCTTCCTCAATCGCAGGATCCTGGTCTCCTCCTACTATGAGTAAATAAGCGCCGTGATGAAGATGTAAAACTTTTAAAAAAGCATTGATGAGCACCGGCAATCCGCGCCATGGATGAATCGCACCGGTATAGAGTACAACCGGCGCAGATGCGGGTATGTTAAAATCTTTTCTCACCTCGCACCTAATTTTGTCCCTGCCGGGGGGGAATAATTTTTCCTTATTCGCTCCGAGTGGAATCCTGGTAACGCGTTTTATTGAATTCCGGTATTTTTTTTTTAAAGTATCCGTCAGAACCAGGATACCGTCATACGAGTTAGCTTCAAACCAGAGTACCATGTTTTTTAACGCGAGCAGCCAGGGTCGTCCCGGCTTTACACCGAGCTGCACGCTCCGAATATCGATAATCCACCGGGCGCTCCGGTTTCGCGATAAATACGGAAGCAGACCGCAGCCACGGTAAAAAAAATTGTGCACTATATCCGGTTTCATCTCATCGATGAGACGTGCAAACTGTCTATACATTGAAAAATCTCCTCCGGACCGGTCAACGTAAAATACGGGCACCCGGTCTGGCGACATGTCGGTTTTATACACACCCTCATCGATCCCGGCATAAATACACTCGATTCCATATTTCTTTAAAATCGTACAATATTCATAAATGTGCGGATAACATCCAAAATCGCGGGGAAATGTAAAAAGTACTTTCATGAATTTACTATGCCGCCTTTTCCCGGAAGCGGTGGAGAAGTTCCGTGCATGCCAGACCAATAGAGATAACAGCGATCGTTTGCGACGATGCAAATCCATCCGACGTGATGCTGATGGGAATCTGCGCCACGATGTAACATATCAACGCAATCGATACTACGCGCAGCGTCTCATCCGATCCGGATGTACCAAGACGATATACCCGTGCGGAAATCAGTGTTAAAACCGTAAACTTCATGAGAATAAAGGCCCACCCTCCCTGACCGAGTATCGTTGCCAGTCCGATATCATTGGTTCGAATCCGGAACACGCCGAAGTATTCAACTCCGATATCACGGGCAACCTCGGTGCCGAATCCGATAAACCCGAGACCGAGCAGAGGATTGGTTTCGTTCACTGCCTGCGCGACCGACATCAGAAGGGACATTCTGACAAGAAGATTTCCATCCCCGAAAACGATATCGTTAAAGGTCTCACGCGTCATATCGAACCGGGCGAAAAGTATATTGTCAATCCCCAACAACGTACTTGCCGCAGCAATTCCGAACATGAATACGATGCCCGCAACAACGGTTATTGCAGCCGTCCGCAACGAATGTGCAAAACTAACCTGCATATATAGCATTATCCCGATGATAATGGATACCGGAATGACCATCATAAGCGTTCTGTTGTGGGTCAGAAAGGTGCACAATATCAAAACCAGGAAAGCTGCAATATACCAAACATCATTACGCTGCCTTATAAATATCGTGATGAATAAGAAGAACAAAACCGGCAGCAGTAAGTCGGGGATTCCCTGAGAAACCCGCCATCCGGTACCGCCGTCCATAGTTATAATAGTATGACTGATTACATATCCGAGATCTATTCCGAACAACACCTGCGGAATATACACGAGTGCATTCACCACCGTGCCGACCACAAGAACCGTTAAGTAGTGCACAACTTCGCGGGACTCTTTAAACACAAAGAACGGCAGAAAAAACCATATATAATGAACATACGCACGCATTTCACGAAGCGCCATCCAGAGACCTTCGCCGACAAATAAGACGGTATAAACAAATTGAAATCCGACAAAACCCAGGATAACATATACGAGCACCTGAAATTTTTCGGGACGAATAGTCGTCTCCTTGTTTTTGATCCACAATGCAAAAAGAGTTATCAGCAATGCAAGATCATCGATTCTGATTACCCCTTCGATCCTGTACACCCAGGTCGGAACGATGGAGAAAAAATTCGCTACCGCAATCATCGATGCGAAATAAAAACCCCAGAGGAGGTTTTCGGCATACAGAACGATGAGAACGATCAGAATAAAATACATAAACAACGACGACGCATCGCTGCTCAGGTATCCTTCCGTAAAGAGCGTTCCCGCTATAAGTTCATGCACCGGGATTATCACTACTGCAAGGATTAATAAATTTATTCCGGTTCGTACTACCGATTTCGGCAACATAATAATTTAATAATTGTTATTCAAATCAACACACACCATCACTTGCTCACCCGCACCATCGAGCCGATAACCGAGACGTCGATTAGGTTAATACCGGCTCTATACAGCACATAAAATGACGCAAGCGTTATAAATAACTCGGAGCTAAGCCACGCCAGTGCAGTTCCTATTTCGAACAGGTGCGGGATCAGGAGCACATTCAGCATTATACTCATTGCCGCACCCATACCGGTAATGACAAAAAACGCCCTGTCCATCTTCAGATTCAACAAACCCTGCACCGAAAAAACATTTCCTACCCCTTTTATAAAGGTGATGAAAACAAGAATTTTAAGAACGGCAACCGTTTCTTCGAATCCGTCCCCGAAAATCGTCAAGACCACAATATTTGCCAGCAAAAATACGACAATCGACGCCAGCAACGTAACCCCGCCCACAATAAACGTCAACCGCTTTAACAAATTAATTCCTTTGTCGTACGCCGTGTGTAAAGTTTTTCCGATATGCGGATAGAGGGTTTGACTTAACGGCATCAACAGCAAACTTTGCATTGCTCTCACTACTTTTTCCGCGGCGGCAAAATACCCGACATATATATTTCCTGCAATAAGACCGAGAAGCAGCGCGTTACTTGTGGTATAGAGATTGATCACCAGCATCGAAGCGAATACCGTCCACCCTCTTTTGATCGTTTCTGCTATTTCTTTCCACGGCGGGATGATCAAACGAATGCGGAATATTTTGAGCGCATATATAAGCGCAACCAATCCAACTACGGTCTGTCCCAACCCGTTGATGAGCGGGATGTACAGATAATGCGCCTCCTCCCGTATGAAAATAAATATCGATGCCGTAAATCCGGCTTTTATTATAAAATTAAACAATGCGCTGCTGGTCAGCTTTTCCATTCCCTGAAACAGCCACGTCGGAAACATTGCGGTTCCAACCACCAGCAGATACGTATACAGATATAATAAAACGTCGCCGCTAAAACGCGGAACGGAGAGCACGATAATAAGAAAGATAATTGTGCTGATTATAAGGAAAATGAGCTTTGCGCCGAACACCAACGAGACGATGCGGGAAAGCTCGTCCTGCCGATCGCGTTTTACCGATATGTCGCGTGTTGCACTGTAATCGAAACCATATTTGACAAATACATTAAAAAATATTACAAACGCCTGGGCGAAACTGACCAACCCGAAATACTCCGCGCCGATAACCCGGACGATATAGGGAATTGTTATGAGCGGCAAAAAATTGTTTGCAACTTCGAGACCGCTCAATGAAAAGAAGTTTGCAAAGAGCGTTTTGCGTTTTGATACGCCGCGGTTATCGATTGCCTCCTCCGAACACGCCTGTTATATCCTTTTTGATATCGCCGGATATTTTTCTCACAAGCGACCGGTTATCTTCCTCCGAAACGTTAAGAAGCCGGTTTCCGTACACCGTAAGCACGCCGGTAAATAATCCGAGCAATGTTCCGATGAGCAAAACTCTCCGTTTCCCCGGACCGCTTGCATTCACCGGTGGTGCGGCATAATCGAGCACCTGTACGACCGGCATATCGCGAATCTCCTGTACCTTTATCATCTCGTGCTGTTTTGTCAATTCAAGAAACACACCGGCATGCATTTCAACCTCGCGCAGATGCCGTTCCTGCTCCATCAACAATTCCGGCGAGTCGCCGATTCTCCGGTTTTTCAGCCGAAAATCTTTAAGCGCTTCCTCGGACCTCACAAGGTCGGAGTGCACTTCGGATAAGCGCTGATCAAGCCACCTGCGCTGCTGCGAGGCACGGGTTCTCCGTTTCGTCAGAACATATTCATCAAGCTTGTCTGCTATCGTGTTCGCAATATCAGCCGATATATACGGATCGTGCGTGCTGATCGAGACGGAGATTATCCGGCTATCGCGAGCTATCTCTATGGAGAGCACTTCGTCACGTAATTTTCGCAAGGTTTCCTGATACTGCTCACGTTCGGTCCTTCCCCGTATATCCCAGAACTCGATCAGGTTTACCGGTTCATTGTGTTCCCCGGTTTTATATTCTTTATAGATGACATCGTGCAATATCGTTTCACTTTTCATCATAGCGGGATAGACTTCGGTCTCTGACATTTGTCCGGGCGACAGCCCCGCCATCGACATCACGCCGGCAAATTGAGCAAATTGCCCCATTGCCCTGTCCTCGGATTCCGGTAATATCGTCGCGGTTGCGACATATATTTCTTTCTGAAGCAGCGCATAACCGGCGGAAAGCAGGATAAAAATAATCGTTATCCCGATTATTCTTCCCCGCCTGTTCCACAACGTCGCGATAATATCATGAATCCGTATATTTTCATGATTATTATTTGAAATGTTCATATCAACACCTCACTTCCATTCGTACATACATACTATTTAAAAATTCTGTCATTCACCGATGTTCGCAACGTACATTGCACGTCTCCCTTCGTGCGCCGAGTCGAAGCATATTTTTTTCCCCGTCCGGTCCCAGCGGGGATGTAAATCGCATCGAACCATATCAAAATATCGTCCGGGCCGGTAAAATCCTCCCAAATCCTGAATTGAGTTATCTTTTACATTAATCAACAACGGATGCAGTTCACCGTACTCATCCTCCCTGTCGGTTACAATCATATCTCCTGATGGTGAGTTTGAGGGAT
>PWTU01000558.1 GCA_003562775.1 Ignavibacteriales bacterium | reverse complement strand
TAACCTTATGATGCGCCGGTACGACACACATCACATAGGTGTCGTCAACCTCGAGAACGACCGTCTTCGCCATCACCCGCCCCGATTCGTGGATTGTGTGTGCGACCTGCTGTGCCGAAAATGCCTGCGGATGCGTGATCACTTCATAGGGGAGTGATCTCTCATCCATATATGCTTTTACCTTTTCATTCATGGTGATCCTCCATGTATAAAATGAGCTATTGGAATAGTCGGATACAAACC
Organism: Ignavibacteriales bacterium; assembly: GCA_003562775.1. Taxonomy (GTDB): domain Bacteria; phylum Bacteroidota; class Ignavibacteria; order T3Sed10-11; family T3Sed10-11; genus T3Sed10-11. The sequence goes on along the minus strand of PWTU01000558.1, from coordinate 4,727 downwards.
GACTTATTTATAAATAATTTTCACATAAATCAGTTTTCTGTTACTGTGAAGGCGGCGGAAACAATCCAATAAGAATTATATCATATACTGCGCACCTCCATTGTAGAAATAGTGCGAAGAAAACAGGATGAAACATTACGATTAGGTATAACGGTACGGACAATATAGAGCGGCAAAGCAGGATCTACATCAGTCAATCTATATCGATTAACGGTGATTCCCGAAGGGGAATCTATTGTACTACTCGATTCGTCTTCAGAGGTTTCCATGGTGATTTCATGGTATCGTTTGTACCGGAAATCTATAGATTAAATTTGTGAAAAGCAAGCACCGGCAACGAACCGATAATAATAACAGATAGATTAGTCCGGAGTTTGGTATTGATCGTCACTTCCCACATATGTTTTTACCCTTTGAAAAAGTGAGCGTCGTATTTACTTAACAAACCACATTATATCGGACGATTATACAGAATAAGAATCGTTTATATGCACCGTCTATCACTTATTTCAAGAGTACAAGCTTTTTACTCTCCACATACTCACCCGCCTGCAAGCGGTAGATGTAGACACCACTGGGCAGATGGGATGCATCGAAGTATACTTCATAGTACTTTGCTTCTTGCTCCTCCTCAACAAGGGTAGTTACTTTCTGTCCGAGTAAATTGTACACGGTTATATATACAAATGATATTTCAGGTATACCATAAAGTATAACAGTGGACCGGTTGAAGGGATTCGGATAGTTTTGAGATAAGATATAATCAGTAGGAATATCTCCAGGATATCTTGCTATGGAAGTCACATCGTAAGTTGTGAAGTTCCACACCTCCGACCAATCACTCGCTCCGCTATCGTTCAATGCACATAGACGCCAGTAGTAACGTGTCAAGTTTTCCAGGTTTTTCACTTCAAGTGAAGTCGTCGTTATTCCGATACTGTCGATTAAACACGTTGTAAAATCGGTTTCAGTCGATAACTGTACATGATATAGTTCCGCTCGCTTTGACTCCTTCCAAACCAGTAAAGTATCTACGGAGATATGTATTGCATCATTTTGAGGAGACAGCAAAACCGGGATATCTGCTTTCACAATTATAAAATTCCCTACCATGAGTACATCATACGCCGGCATAACATACTTGAATGTTAAACCTGCAAGGTCAGATCCATCCATAACGACAGCATCTCCTATGGTCCAATTGACCAATACATATCCTTCGGAAGGCACAGCACTTACGATAACGGTATCGCCTTGTTCGTAGCTCCCTCCGCCGCTGACCGTTCCGCCTTCCTGTGGGTTTGCTTCCAGAGTAAGTGTATAGATTGGTTGTACAATGAGAGGTTTCCACAGATGATAAGGATACCCGTTATTTTCGATGTAATCAGTGTCAGCTTTCCAAATCTCAATAAAATCCCAGTTGACGTATGTATTGACCGCGTATGGGTAGCTCATTTCATCGGTAGTTCTGTCTTCACCACCCGCAGAAGAAACCTTACCTGATGTGTTTATATCCCAATAACTATTCGTAGCCGTACTCTCTCCATCCTGCGATCCGACAAGTCCACCAACTGATTCTTCTGATTCGGTACCACGGACATTACCGGTCGAATAGCTATTTATGATTGTACTGGCCCATCTATTCCATCCAACCAGTCCGCCGATCTCTCTCGACCCTTCCACAGCACCGGTTGCATAACTATTTGTTATTGTACTGCCGCCGGCATGATTTCCGATCAGACCACCGAGAATATCGCCGCCCGAAATATTTCCACCGGCAAAACTATTATGAGTACTGCTGTTGTGATGGTCTCCAACAAGACCTCCGAGAGAGCCCCCGCCGGACACATTTCCTTTCGCGTAACTATTATTTATTATACTGTTTTTGACGTGGCTTCCGACCAGTCCCCCTCCGTTTCTATTATTACATACCACAGTAACATCGGCGTAACTACTATACACTATGCTCCTGTCCGCAGTTTCCCCTACGATACCACCAACGCACCAATTACCCGAGACACGACCATAGGTATAGCTATTGGATATTATCCCCTGTTCAATTTTTCCCGCCAATCCACCTGTAAAAGATCCGCCCGTAATATCAATTTCTTTTATATCAATATTTTTTAAATTAGCACCATAAACATACCCGAACAACCCGGCCCAATTTTCATCGGGACGACGAATAGTCAGATTAGAGATCGTAAACCCATTTCCGTCATATGACCCCGAGAATTTTTTATAATCATCTCCTATCGGTTGCCAACCCTTATCCGTATTCCATGGGAAAACTTCCAGATCGATATCAGCTATCTGTAAGAAGTGTGCCCAGTAAAAACCCCGTACATTATGTAAGTGTTCAGGTATTTCAATTAAATATGGATCGTTTTCTGTTCCGCTGCCGCCTGCAAATTGTGTGATGTCATAATCATGAAAAACGAAATTAACAAAACTATATATATCAAATGTTGATGCCCATTGTTTCGGGTCATCATGCACATTATAATAGTAGATGTTTATACCGAATGTATCTCCGGGTATGAGATATAATCCCGCGTACTCGTTTTTCGGAATTGCCAATGCAACGATAATCTCCGGTGAATTATCCGTGTTGACATTGAGTGTGATCCACTCTTTTTCAAATACTCTCCGACCAAAATGTGGTTCATACTGCGGATGGTCATCCCATATTCCCCCAGCCCATCCTCCGATTGATTCTGAAAATGCACGTCCTTCCGGACTGGCGTCCTGGGACCTCAGATCGGTAATGATCCCGGTATGCGGATTTATTCGCATATTCGTATTCCCGCGTCCATACCACCAGCCATCACTCTCAAAATCAAATTGAAGTTCGATATGCGAACAATATTCCGGCAAACGAATTTCTATATAGAGGGAATCCTCGTCATACGTCATATAAACCTTCGGCGAATAGCCGATCTGCGTGTAGATTACCGAATCAATTGAAACGATCTGCGTCACCGCTTTAAGACCGTTCATTGTCGAAGTACGTCCGGGTATATAGGTATTCACACGATATCTCGGATAAGGGTCGTTTCCATCCGGAATTCCGCTATTATTCGAATCAGGATTGTGCGGGTCACTTCCGCTATATATGCCGTCCAGGAATTCATCACGATCGGACAGTCCGTCGCCGTCGGTATCTCTCAGGTCCGGATTACTGCCGAATCTTACTTCATCCATAGGGACAAGAGGTTCTGCATCCGGGAATCCATAATTCCCCGTATCCCACGATTCGTATGTCCCTCCCCAGTTACTCAATAGTTCTTCATACTTATCAAAGACACGAAACATCTTTGCCTGGAAGTCGTAATGCCCTCCGGCAGGGTATGGAAACAGATGCGGTCTGTCGCCGTGGTGTTTTTGCGGCAAACCGTTTGCATTGTAAACGGCATCGATTGCATGCTGAACTTCGTGAAGAAAGACCCAGCTTAAATCGTAATGTGTATCTTCATCGTGCCCGGGATACCGGACACCCGATCTGGTAGGCCAAACAGAGTGGGAGAAGCCGGTCTGTCGGACAGGACCGGGAAGATCAAGATTACGGACACCATATGACCAGTACCCCCCCGTCGCCGGTGAGACTCGGTAGATGATGTCATACTGTGTATTCATTACACCCAGTTCTCTTAAATGTTCTGCGGTCTTTTGTACACTACCCCAGTAATCCCCCATATCTCCGAAATTTTTATAATCCTCGATAACATAGTATGTTACCTGAAGATTGAGCTTCATCAGCGAATTCCGCCAGATAAATAAGCGGGCCACCTCAATTGCGTTTTTAATTCGCTGAATTTGATCGTCGGGTATTCCGCCGGCGTTCGTGTTTTTATATATGAGCAGTGCGGTTTTGAGATTCGCATAGGTATATAGATTATCTTGAGTCGGGAGAGTATTAATTTTAACTTCATTGGATTGTCCAGACTCCGCGTGATCTATTCGAGCAGTGATCATATAATAATACGTAGTCCCCATTTCGAGTCTCGAATCAATAAAGAACGAATCTGCACCGGTAAAAGCAATCGCTGCTTCATAAACACTACCTTCAACTCTGCGGTAAATAGTATATCCCTGTACAACACCATGTTCTGCATCCTGTAACGGCTCCCACGATAACACAGCAGTTGTTGCTCGCGGTTCAACGGTTAGATTTTCGATTGTGACACTTATATTGTCGATATGCTCTGAGTCCTGAACAACATCGTACCTTTGTGTTCGATCGAGTATGAAATCATCAGAAATCAGCAGTTCATTTATCTCCTGCGATGTCGCCACGATAGATATGGAGAAGGAGAAAAGTAATGGTAACAACCAGAATAAACTTCGTCTTTTCTTAATATAATAAAAATGACATGGTCTAATCATAGCATCTCAGTGTCCTCCCTTCAAATCGCTTATTCATCACTTCGAACGTGAGAATCAAATATATTCCATAGCTAAAAGATACTGTAGTTAACAATTACGAGCATTAATCGTCTCACACGTTTTGTGAAACATTCCCATATATATAACAAACCCGAACACTGTATGGTGAATTAGTGTTCGGGCTATTTTGAATAATGATTGCTGCCGGGAAAGTATATTTTGCTACGCTGCTCTCCGACATTCGTTACAAAAACGACATTGAGATGAGCCGCATTCATTGCGAGTATTCGTTATCCTAAATTGAAATAATAATTTCGAAAGAATATATTGTTTTTTTATTT
>PWTU01000562.1 GCA_003562775.1 Ignavibacteriales bacterium | reverse complement strand
TCATGGCTTACCTCCAGTGTAAGTGCATGTAACATAATGAGTAAGCCAATTTATCAATTATCTTACTTAAGGTAAAATCATTAACTTGACGCCAATGCGATATTTATCGGGATTTAAAAAAACAGTTGAAATCAACTTTTGTGGGATTTAGTGTTTTTTGTGTTTTGGTGGCATAATTCTTTTAATCAATTTACGAAGTTATGTACTTTCAATGTGCACCGCACATTATTGCAAATACTTTTTCAATATCTTTCCCGTTTCCGATTTGGAAACCTGTGCAACTTCCTCCGGGGTTCCTTTCGCAACGATCGCGCCGCCTGCATCGCCCCCACCGGGACCGAGATCGATGATATAATCGGCGCATTTTATTACATCCATATTATGTTCGATTACCAGCACCGAATGTCCGGCTGCGATAAGTTGCTCGAAACAATTCAACAGTTTTGCAATGTCGTCGAAGTGTAAACCTGTTGTCGGTTCATCGAGGATAAACAACGTATGATCGCTCTTGTCACGCTCGATTAAATGCGCCGCAAGTTTTACACGTTGTGCTTCACCGCCGCTAAGGGTTGTCGCCGGCTGCCCGAGCCGAAGATAACCCAATCCGACGTCGTCGAGCACCTGCAAACGTTTCACCGCCTTCTGAGCGGACTTATGTTTACGGAATTCCATAAGCGCCTCCCTCACCGTCATCGAAAGAACATCGTCGATAGTTACTCCCTGCCATTTGATAGCGAGAACCTCTTTTTTATATCTCTTCCCCTTGCAGCTCTCGCAAGTAAGGTATATATCGGGCAGAAACTGCATTTCGATCTTCACGTATCCGTCGCCCTCGCACTCATCGCATCTTCCACCCGGTACGTTGAACGAAAAATGCCCCGGCTTGTACCCCCGTACCCGCGATTGATGCGTCGATGCAAACAAATCGCGGATTACATCGAACACTTTTACGTATGTTACGGCATTCGAACGCGGTGTTCTTCCGATAGGCGATTGGTCGACCAACTCAATATGATCGATAAACTCGTCACCCTTTATCGATCTATGAGAGCCCACCTCACCGTTGAATTCTCCCTTCATCTTACGAAGCCCCGCATAGAGAATATCGTGCACCAACGTGCTTTTTCCCGAGCCGCTGACTCCGGTTACACAAACAAAACGATGTAACGGGATATTCACGGTGATATTCTTAAGATTGTGCTCGCGTGCACCGGTAATAACAAGCTCTCTTGAAGCGTGACCGCGCCGGTTTGACGGTTCGGGCACCGGTATATTTTTCCTGCCGGTCAGGTATGCTGCAGTTAACGATGGCTTGTTGTTCCGCAGCAAGGCATTTACCGGACCGGCAAATACAACCTGCCCGCCTTCCAGGCCGGCAAGCGGTCCCATATCGACGATATAATCCGCCGAGCGTATCATCGCTTCGTCGTGTTCCACAACGAGCACGGTGTTGCCCGCATCGCGCAGGCGCTTCAAAATACCGATGAGCTTTGCATTATCGCGGGGATGCAAACCGATGCTCGGTTCATCAAGAACGTATAACGAACCGACAAGCGAAGAACCCAGGGCGGTTGCAAGATTGATTCGCTGTGTTTCTCCGCCCGATAAAGTATTGGATAACCGGTCAAGAGTCAGGTACCCGATGCCGACTTCGTTTAAATAACCCAGCCGCCGCGTAATCTCTTCAAGTATTCGGGCAGCGACTTCGCGTTCATACTCTGCCAGTTTCAAATCCTTAAAATATGAAAGAGCGTCTGCAATCGACATCCGGACAATTTGTGCGATGGAGCGATTGCTGTCGTTATCCCGGGTCCCGATTTTCACAATACGCGCCTCTTTGCGAAGCCGCGAACCATTACAGCCGGGGCACCGGGTATACCCACGATATCTGCTTAACAGAACGCGGTAATGAATTTTATACGTTTTCTTTTCCAGCTTCCTGAAAAATCCGTTCAATCCGTCGAATGAGCCGTATCCCTTATGGAGGATATCAATATGCTCGTCGGCCAAATCTTTAAATGGGACATCAACCGGTATACCCGCCTCGTCTGCAACGCGAAGCAACGATCTGAGATTTTCCCTGAACTTCGGGAAGGTCCATGGATGAACCGCTCCTTCACGCAACGATTTCTCTTTATCCGGAACCACTTTGTCCATATCGATCCCCATTGCCCTGCCGAATCCCTGACATTCGGGACATGCACCGAACGGATTGTTAAACGAGAACAACCTCGGTTCCGGTTCTTCGTATTGTAGCCGGCAATACGAACATTCAAACCGTTGACTAAAATGCAACCGACGATTATCGTCGACAAAATGAATAATCACGGATGCATCTCCGTGGTTGTAAGCGACTTCTATCGAATCGGCAATACGTGATTCGGTCTCCTCGCCTCGCCAGATGAGACGGTCGACAAGTACAAGAGGCAAATTATCGTCCTTGAGCGTGTCCGGATCCAGTTCACCGATATCCTTTATTTCGCCGTTATAAAAGAAACGTGTGAAACCATCTTCCTGCAGCAACTGCAATGCCTCACCGAACGGCATGTCTTTTTCTTTATGCGGACAAAAGAGGATGTAAAAACGTGTTCCGGATTTTTCTTTTCGCAGATCGGTTAGGATTACGGGAATTGTATCGCGCACAACAAGACGACCGCACGTATGGCAATAGATTTTGCCGATACGCCCGAATAGTAATCGGAGATAATCGTATATTTCGGTTGTTGTGCCGACGGTGGAACGCGGATTTCGCGAGCCGGTTTTTTGCTCGATTGCAACGGCAGGACTGATGCCTTCGACAAAATCGAGATCCGGTTTCTCCATTCGTTCGAGAAATTGACGCGCATATGCCGAGAGACTTTCCACATAGCGGCGCTGCCCCTCTGCATAAATCGTATCGAATGCAAGCGACGATTTTCCGGATCCGCTGACGCCGGTAACAACAATAAGTTTATTACGCGGCAGGTCAAGCGAAATATTTTTGAGATTATGTACCCGCGCACCGCGAATGCGAATACGTTTTTCCGCGGCTATCGAGCGCTGTACCGTAGTGCCTTTCTCCACGTCTATTGCTTTCTAAACAGGTGTCTACAACTGCAGTAGTTTCAAACTTATAAATTACGCTATTCCGGTATGAAACGCAATGCAGTTATTCGGTAAGCTTTTTAAGAATAAGCAGCAGGCATGCGTAAAAGTTCTTGATCGACGGAATATGAACTCTTTCATCGGGAGAGTGAGGGCCGGTAATAGTCGGACCGAAAGATATCATATCCATCCCGGGATATTTTTCACCAATAATGCCGCACTCCAGCCCTGCGTGGATAGCTTTTACCGCAGGTTCTTTTTCGTAATATTGCCTGAAAATGTCCTTTGTAATCTTCAAAATTTTCGAATCAAGATTCGGCTTCCAACCGGGATAACCGTCGCCCTGCTTTACCGACGAACCTGCCGTCGCCATTTTTTGGGCAATTCTATCGGCAATTGCATCCCGTTCCGTATCAATCGAGCTTCGCTGACTTGTGCCGATGACAACCTTACCATTTTGTACGGCTACCGTCGCAAGGTTGGTGGATGTTTCGACAAGACCGGGTACATCTGCACTCATTGCAATAACTCCATGCGGAAGTTTTTCGAGTAATGTAATGAGAGCCGAGGTTGAGTCGAGTGCGAAGAATTTATCGACCGGGTCTGAGACCTCCTCGGTTCGTATTTCCAGACCCGGGTCCGTCGAGGAATAATCGTGCCGGAAATCCTTTGTTAAACGTGCTGTGATATCCTTGATTGAATCGACCGAATCGGACCGGACGAACACTACGGCTTCGGCTTCGCGGGGAATTGCATTCCGTTTGCTTCCCCCCTCTATCGATGCAATATAAAACGGCGTATTCGAATATAATGTTCGAAGCGATCGGGCAAGAAGCTTGATTGCATTAGCGCGACCGAGTTGAATATCGATGCCCGAATGTCCTCCTTTCAATCCAGCGACGAGTACCCGGACAGGTACGTAATTACTATTCACATCCTGGTACACAACCGGCAATTCACCGATGGTATCCTTGCCGCCGGCGCAACCGATATATAATTCTCCTTCCTCTTCCGAATCCATATTAATTAAAATTCTTCCCTTCAGGAATCCCTCCTCAAGCGATTGGGCGCCGGTTAAGCCGGTTTCCTCATCAACGGTAAAGAGCAACTCAAGCGGACCGTGAACGGCGTCTTGTTCGTCGAGAACCGCCAGAGCCGCCGCGACGCCGATTCCGTTATCTGCGCCGAGCGTCGTCCCGTCTGCTTCAATCCACTCACCGTTGATTTTCATTTTAATTGGATCCCGGGAAAAATCGTGCTGTGTTCCCTTATTCTTCTCACAGACCATATCGGTATGCGCCTGCAAAATTACCGTCGGGGCATTCTCATTGCCGGGTGTTGCAGGGACACGAATTACAACATTGCCAACGGAATCGATGTCTGTCTCTATTTTTTTTCCCTTCGCCAGAGAGAGGAGGTATTCACCCACTTTCTGTTCGTTTTTGGAGCAGCGGGGTATTTGATTGATTTGATTGAAATAATAATAGAGTCGTTTTGGTTCGAGGTCGGAAATCTGCTGATTCATATATGCCTTTCGTGGTAAATTACGAAATGTTAATTCTTTTAAAGAACGGGAAATTTTGGGTAAAATGCAAGAGGATACTTAGTAAGCCCCGATTTCACCCGCGACAACCCTCGTCCTCATCGTCTCAACACGGTTAAGCATCTCGTTTGCGTTTATAAATCCGACGACGCGTATCTGACTAAACTCTTCACCTCCCGCATCAAGAAAGACTATAGTAGGTACGCCGGCGATGTTGTAACGCTGCCGCACTTCTTCGGATTCAGGTGAATCGAAGTTGGTGAGGTCGACCTTTAGCAGACGGAATTTCTGCATCTCATTAATTACACGCTCATTGGTAAACGTCATCCGGTCGAGTTCCAGACACGGTAT
>PWTU01000230.1 GCA_003562775.1 Ignavibacteriales bacterium | reverse complement strand
TGAGAACCTTTATTTTTGCCGGACTATGCTTATTAATTGTTTCCTGTATTTCTTACGATGCAGGTGCTCAGGGGATAGGTACTTTACGAGATTATATTGACGTTGGACGCGTCGTGCTTCCGTTACCACATCCTCCCGGTACACCAGATGATCTACGCTTCGTTGTAACGCAGCCGAGTCGGGTCGAGACACAGCTGGAGCTGCAGTGGAGCAAAGTACCGCATGCTACCGGTTATCGTGTATTTCGAAAGTTAGAACCGGTCGTTTTTGCAAATGGCGCTATTGCAGCTCCGAGTCCGTTGATTGGAGAGTCGGCCATCTTTCCCTATGCTTGGCATGAAATTGCTCAGATTAACGATGATGGGTCATCCCAAGTTCATTTCATTGATACCGATATTCCTCCACCAGATCTGACTACAAGTGCTGCCGAGCGACGTCGACTGGGCGCGCCGTATTGTTATAAAGTGGAAGCTTATAATAATGCCGGTATGACGGAATCAAACACAACATGCAAACGACTGCGGGGAATTAATGCGCCGACAAACGTAACGGGGGAGGCTACATCACCCACCTCAATAAAGATATCTTGGAGAGGCCAATCCGCATTTGAATGGGGATATAAACTCTATTACCGCAGAGCATACGAGACCGGTTACAATGTCTTTTGGTACAATGCTGCAGGCAGCGATAGCTATGAGATCAATTTCCTTTCACCCGAAACGGAATATTGCATTACGGTTACAGCATTTGATTACTACGGTGAATCGGAGCGGCAGAATGATATTTGCAACATTAATACACCTCCGGAACCCGGTTCACCACCGGAGGAACATAATTTCACCGTGCAGCTTTTGCGGCAGATAGTCTATGAAGGTCCGGTTCCTTATGTCGGCTCGTTCCCGACGGGTGGTGGTTTACTGCCGGCAGGTAACCTGATACAGGTGAGGAGTACTCACTGGAATCCCACCCTGTATTTTGTTAAACCCGGTAAAAGTACGGCAGACTGTAACGACCCTGATGCCGTCATACCGTTGAATACGAACAGCGCACTGTCCTCCAGCGATATGGAAATGCTCTATGGTTCGGCCACACCTCGGTTGCCGATTGTGTTTTTGGCTTGTGCAGCCGCGACGACACCCCTTTTGGATGCAATCCCAATCAACATAACCTATATTAAAGACGAATAAACAACTATTGTAACCTTTATAGTGTTGTTGTTTGCGGTGGAAAATTATCGTTGTAGCGAGTGGCTATATCGATCCGGATAGAAAGTCAAGAATAAAGTCAGCCGGAGCGAAATACTTTATTGAAAAACCATATCGCCCCGAAGAAGTATTGCAAAAACTGAGAGGAATTATTGACAGCCGGGAATCAGACGGTTGATTCTAATTACGAAATATTAAATATAAATCTTCCAACAATCTTTATAGAGTATCTATATGGGCATTACGCCATTTCCCCCTCCACAAACCCCTTCGCCACCTCATACTCCTTATCAAACGGCAACTGCAACTGACCGAGCATCTCCGGCAACGCAATCGCCCAACTAACGTAGTAATACGCAAGCAAATGATACCCGCTGAATTCAGCATCAGGAATTGACCGCACCTGGTATCCCTTCTTATCCGGACTGATGCCGTGCATACCCAATTCTGCTATTTCAACGGCAATATTTTTTATCTTATCCTTCGGCATATCGGCAAAGTACTGGAGAGTTTCCACCATATACATCGTCACTGCCATATAGAAATCTGATAATTCGTCCTTGAGCACGTTGTGGTCAATGTTTGATTCTTTGGTATGGGGGAACAGGTCGAGCAACAGGTCGTCGATTTTGAAAACTATGGTCATAATTATATTTGTAAAACCTTCGGAAAAACTTGTCAGACATTGATAGTAATGTTTACAATTATAGTTAATATCGTAAAATCGAGGTAGGATTTCAATTAAATTCTTGATTTCCTCGCTAAATTCATTATATTATTTGGATTAAGGGGTATTGTATCCTGGTTATCTTGCGATAAATTAAATCACGAATGAGCATAATTGATATCCGGACCATAGAAAATTGACCCACTCATTCATGGACTAGCACATATATTTCAATCAGTGGATAAACCCTTCAAATTTGAAAAGAACTTTTTATTATGAAAAGACTCAATGGCAATTCGCTTGACATTACACAATCCCAAATTGAAAAATTAAAAGAAGCATTTCCGGAAGTTGTAACCGAAGGGAAGATTGACTGGGAAAAATTAAAGCTGACGCTCGGCGAGAATGTGGTGCTCGCAGGCGAGCGGTACGTTCTGAACTGGGCGGGTAAAACCGACGCCTACCGGGCAGTACAAACACAAACCACCGCCACGCTCAAACCACAAAAAGACGAATCGGTGGATTTCGACACGACGCAGAATATATTCATCGAAGGAGAAAACCTTGAAGTGCTGAAGGCACTCCAGCGATCATATTTTAACAAAATAAAGATGATTTATATTGATCCGCCGTACAACACCGGCAACGACAGTTTTATCTATCCCGATAGATTTTCCGAAACGAAAGACGAGTACCTCAAGCGCATCGGCGATAAGGATGAAGCCGGATACTTAACCAAAGAAGGATTCTTCCGCAAAAACAACCGCGAGAGCGGACAGTTTCATTCTAATTGGTTGTCGATGATGTATCCGCGGCTTTTTTTAGCGCGTAACCTGTTACGTGAGGATGGAGTCATATTTTTATCAATAGATGATATTGAAGTACACAACCTACGTTTGATTTTAAATGAAATATTCGGTGAAGAAAATTTTATTGCATCTATCATATGGGAGAAAAAATTTTCTCCTCAAAATGATGCTCAATATTTTTCTGATAATCACGACTATATATTAGTTTATGCAAAAAACAAAGAGCAATTCAAACGAAACCTATTGCCAAGGAAAGATTCTTCAAATAATCGTTATAGTAACCCTGACAATGATCCAAGAGGCAATTGGACATCTTCCGATTGTACTGTAAAAACTTACACCCCCTCATATGATTATCCCATTACAACACCTTCCGGTAAAGTGATTCATCCTGCAAAAGGAAGATGCTGGTTTACTTCAAAAGAAAATTTTCAAAATTTAATTGATGATAACCGGATTTGGTTTGGGAAGAAAGGTGATGGAGTACCACGTTTAAAGAAATTTCAAAGTGAAGTACAAGCAGGGTTTGTTCCATTAACTATCTGGAAACATAATGAAGTAGGCCACAATCAAGAAGCAAGGCAGGAGTTAAATAGATTATTCGATGGTTCATCATTTTTTGATACCCCTAAACCAAAGCGTTTAATTAAACGAATGTTAGAGGTTTCGACATCTCAGAATAATTCCGAGATTGTACTTGATTTCTTTGCGGGAAGTTGTACAACCGCACATGCAGTAATGGAATTAAACAAAGAAGATGGCGGGGAAAGAAAATTTGTAATGGTGCAATTACCGGAGGAAACAGAAGAAAATTCTCAAGCATTTCAATCAGGTTATAAAACCATTGCTGATATTGGAAAAGATAGGATTAGAAGAGTGTCTAAGAATATAAAAGGAGAAATGGAGACAAACCCGGATATCTTTCAAGACAAATATATCGACCTCGGCTTCAAGTCCCTCACACTCGAACCATCTAACTTCAAAATATGGAGAACGGACACCATCGATAACGAAAATGACCTCAAACGTCAGATGGAGGCATTTGTCGACCCCGTCCGCAAGGGCGCGGATGCGGATAACATGGCATGGGAGATACTTTTGAAATCCGGCTACGAGCTAACCACCCCGCTCGAACGAACGGAGATAGAAGGCGTGCCGGTATACAAAATCGCAAACGGAGAGCAGATACTCATACTCGAATCGCTCTCACAGGAAGCCATCGACGAAATCATAAAACAAAAACCCGGACGTGTCGTATGTCTGGACAGATTGTTCAACGGAAACGATCAACTAAAAACAAACACCGCATTGCAGATGAAGGATGCGGGGGTTGAGTTTAGGACGGTGTGATATATTTTAAGGGGATTGAGACATTGCGATGATCTGTAGGGACGTTACCCCGACACTAACATGGGATTTTACTGCTGTGATTAAATTGTGGTGCATATTTTGATTTTTATGTTGTATGTGAAACATATGTCGGGGTAACGTCCTTACAAAATAATCCGGCTGTTATATTTCATCAAAATATTTCAGATTAATAAAACACACATGCCTTACAACCGTTACAAACACCACAGACAATCAACCCGTTTGAAAGGGTGGGATTATTCGCGGCCCGGTGCGTATTTTGTAACGATCAATGTGAAAGGGCGAGTTTGCTTTTTCGGTAGAGTTGAAAATGATAAGGTGATATTGTCGGACGTGGGAAAGGTGGCGCACAACAATTTAATTGCAATACCGGAACACTTCCCGCATGTATCGCTTGATGAATACGTTGTAATGCCAAATCATGTGCATGTGATTGTATTTATTGATAGACCCGTTGAAGCAGTTCAAACAAACCGTAAGGGCTTTCCATTGGAACGCCCTTACGCAAATCACAAAAACAAAGCAGAATACTACCAGAAAATATCACCGAAGAAAGGTTCATTATCTGTAATTATGCGCACGTACAAAGGTTCGATAAAAACTTGGTGCAACAACAACGGCTACGGCGATTTCGAGTGGCAATCGAGATTTAACGATAGCGTTATTAGATCGAACGAGGAACTAAAGCGAAGAAGACAGTATATCATCGATAATCCGAAAAACTGGGATGACGATGATTATAATCCGATGAATGATAAAAGGATTTGAAAACAATCTGTAGGGGCATTGTAGAATAAAGCAAATGTCATAATTGTCTGTAAGGACGTTACCCCGACATTAACGTGAAAATTTATGCAATGTATAATCTGTGGTGTAAAATTTAGGATTTGCTGCTGCCTATAAAACATGTGTCGGGGTAACGTCCCTACAAATGAATCAACATTGTGATA
>PWTU01000361.1 GCA_003562775.1 Ignavibacteriales bacterium | reverse complement strand
TTCATCGTAACCTCCTTAGTGATGGTTGATAAATTTATTATTTTCTTACAACTATTCGCTAATCGCTATTCGCTATTCGCTGCTATCCGCTCCCTCACTCATGCCGTATCGCTTCGACCGGATCGAGCCGCGATGCACGATACGCAGGCAGGAAACCGGAAACAATTCCCACGGTAAAGGAGATAGTTAACGCGATAATCACTATCGAAACCGGCATAGCCGTTGGTATTACCTGGTTAATGATTAAACTTAAAGGATATGCGATTATGATACCAATTATGCCTCCGAGCAGGCATATAAATGCGGACTCCACTAAAAATTGTAAAAGGATCGAGCGTTTCGGTGCACCGAGAGATTTTCGAATTCCAATTTCCTTTGTCCGTTCGGATACAGAAACGTAGGTGATATTCATTATACCGATTCCACCCACAAACAACGCGAGTCCGGTAATGAAGAACCCTACTCCGCCGATAACCGCGCTTATTCCGGCGAAAGTGGATGTGAGCATTTCCTGCTGATTTATAGCAAAATTATCATCTTCCCAGGGTTCAAGGCGGCGTTCCCGCCGCATAATACCGCGTATTTCTTCACGTGCTTCGTCAATTCGATCGAGACTGCCGACTTTTACTTCGATAGTAATGTCACGTCTGTGTCCGTACATTCGGAGAAACCGATTCATCGGGATAATTGCCTGATTATCGAGACTAAATAAACCGAGAAAGCTCCCCTGACGATCGAGAACACCGATGACACGGAATGAATGATTTCCGATTTTTACCAACTGCCCGATCGGATTCTCGACACCGAATAATTTATCTGCCACTTCCGAGCCGAGGACCGTTACCGGCCTGCCGCTTTCGGACTCGGGTTGAGTCATAAATCGTCCGAGCAGCAGATCCGTCCCGACAAATTCCGTATACCGGTGCGTTGTTCCCGTAATAAATACACCCTCGACGGATCGTTCGCGGAATTGCATCCTTGCCATTGCGGATGCAGCAGGAGAGACTGCCTGGGGTATTGTGGAATATCTTTCAAGCGCCGCTGCATGTTCCATTCTGACATCGGGACGGTTTCGATAGGTCCACCAATCATCGCCACCAAACCACGGGAATTTTTGTACATATAGTACATCGGCGCCGATCGTTTCGATACTTTCATTGAATGCACGGTTCATTCCCTCCAGCGCCGTGCCCATCAATGTAACCGATACGATGCCGATAACAACACCGACAGTGGTCAACACCGAACGCATTTTGTTAGCACGAATTGCTTCGAACGCAATCCGTATTCCTTCACGCAGTTCATTTAAAAATAACATATCTGTTTATAAAATTCCTTTATGCCGTTAATTCTTCCCGTACGCCATTGGGGATCCGTGAGTTCTCAATCTTGATATCGCTTTCGACCAATCCGTCTTTTAAACTTATAATCCTGCGGCTGTGTTCGGCGACGTATTTTTCGTGAGTAACCACGATAATTGTATTACCTTGCTCATGCAGTTCGCCGAATAAATTTAAAATTTCATCTCCCGATTTTGAATCGAGGTTGCCGGTCGGCTCGTCGGCAAGTATAATAGAGGGCCGTGTCACAAGCGCGCGGGCGACGGCAACACGCTGCCGTTGACCTCCCGATAGTTCGTTTGGTTTGTGTGTGATACGATCACCGAGTCCTACCTGTTCCAGCGCTTCTTTCGCGCGTCGCTTCCGTTCACCCGATGAAACTCCTGCATAAATAAGCGGTAACTCAACGTTATGCAAAGCATCCGATCGTGCAAGCAAGTTGAACGTTTGAAAAACAAAACCTATTTCCTTATTCCTTATCCGGGCAAGCTCATTATCATTCATCTTACTGACGTTGAGACCGTTGAATTCATACAATCCTTTTGTCGGGGTATCCAGACAACCGAGAACGTTCATAAGCGTTGATTTACCCGATCCGGACGGTCCCATAATTGCAACGTATTCATTTTTGTCAATATCGAGTGATACGTCGCGCAGGGCATGTACGGTTTCAACACCCATATCATATTCCTTGCTGATATTCCGAATCTTGATAATGTTCGTCATAATGTAAATCCTTTTCCGATTAATTGTGTTTAATTGCTATCTGCCAAGTTTCGCTCCGCTGTATTGGTTACCCGGACAAGCGCACCGTCTTCGAGGTCTCTATTGATAGCCCGAAAACTACCGCTAACCACTTCCGACCCCTCTTCAAGTCCTTCTACAATTTCTACATACCGTTCGCCCATAATACCCCGTTTGACCGGAACCGCTTTCACTTTATCGCCGTCTACAATAAAGACGATTTCATTTGGTTGATCCCGGACGCGTCCACGACGTCTATCTGTCGACCGGTTATCCTGTTGTGTATTGTCTTCGTCCAGCCGGATGGTTACACTCTGTATGGGAACTGCGATTGCGTCGGGTCTGATGTCGGTTTCTATATCGGCGATCATCGACATCCCGGGCCGGAGCATAACGTCGGGTTCTATGATTCTGATTTTTACTTCGAAGTTTACTACTTCTTCCTGTGTTCCCATACCGCGGGTTTTTGCTGCATGGGCAATCTCGGTGACGACGCCGTCAAAAATTCTGCCGGGATATGCATCGACTTCAACGCGTGCGCTATCGCCGATTGAGACCTGTACTACGTCGTTCTCGTCTACGTCGACTCGCGCTTCCATCCGGGTTAGGTCGCTGATTACCATAATCTCGGTCCCGCCCATCATACCGGTACCGACAACGCGTTCGCCGAGTTCCGAATTAACTTTGGTCACGGTTCCGATCATCGGTGCATAGATATTAGTCCGCTGTAAATTTTCTTCGGCTTCTTCGAGTGAGGCGCGCGCCTGTGCTATTTGATGTTCGGTCGCCTCCTTTCCGGCAAGTGCGACGGTGTATGCGGTGCGTGCAGCTATAAGTTCCGATTCTGAGACAAGTTGTTTGCCGAACAATTCCTGCATTCGTGAATATTCCGACAATGCTTTTTCGAGATTTGCCTCCGTCCGTCTTAATTCTGCCCGGGCATATTCGTATGCTGCCTGTGCACGATTGCGCGATGCAATATATGCATCGGGCCGGATGCGGACTATCATATCCCCGCGCTGTACAATTTGGCCCTCGCGTACCGGCATCTCCACGATCTCGCCGCTTACTTCTGCGCTAATCTTCACCTCGGTTTCGGGGTGAATTCTCCCGGAGGCGGTGACAAGTTGGACAATTTCCCGTAATTCGACTACTTCGGTCTGGACTGCGATAACGTTTTCTCTTGAACTGCCTAATATCACGGCAATGGCGAGAACAATAAACAACCCGCCGAAGATCGCAATGATCAGATTACGTCTTGTTTTTTTGGTTGCCATAGTTTAATATAGTTCCTCTCCGATTAAGTTTTCAATTTCTTTTACTGCAAGGTGAAAACCGAAGATTGCTTCTACATTGTTACTTTCAGCTTGTGCAAGATTAGCGTTTGCAACGATCAGATCAAGCAGTGTACCTGCTCCGAGATTATATCGTTCTTCAGCAAGGCGCTGCTCTTCACGCGCGGCGATGATGTTTTGATCTGTTACTTCAACACGTTTTGCCGCTGCTTCTAAACTCAAAATAGCTTTGCGAATATCGAGCAGTGCTTCATTTTGAAGTTCGTTATACTCTACTTCGGCTTGCTTCTTCTGAACCCGTGCTTGCTGTACCTGGTTTCCTCGCTGAAATCTCTGGAACAGCGGTATCGAGAATGTGAGACGGTAGCCAAAACTCCGGTTGTCCTCGAGCGTTGAGATCTGGTCGCTGGAATAACCGTAATCTGCACCAAGGGAAACCGATGGCCAGTATGAACCACGTGCACTTGTGAGTCCCGCTTCGGCCGAATAGATACGGTGTTGTGCAGCTTCAAGATCGGGACGATGTGTTATAGTACGCCTTTGCAGTTCCTGAAAATCCCTGAACCGGTTCAGGTTTTGTTCAATGACTTCTTCAGATATTGTAGTAGGTACACCGGCGCTGTCGAAATCATAGGTTTGGACGGGATTTAACCCGAGAAAGAATACGAGATCAGCTTTGGCATTTTCAAGATTTTGTTCGGCCTGGATGAGAGCAAGTTCATCGTTGCCGACTTGTACCCGTTGCCGGTAAACGTCTACGATGGGGACCGCACCGACACGGTTTGATTCTATTATCCGCTCAAGCTGCGCCTGGCTTCGGCGGAGATTTTCTTCACTAACGCGCAGGAGTTCTTTACGCCTGAAGACATCAAAGTACATAGTATAGACGCGTGTAACCACGAAACGCCGTGTGTTCTCCAGTGAATACTCAGACACCGATTGATCATATCGTGATCGATTGAGATCACTGATATTTGAAAAACCGTCAAATATGGTCACGTTGCTTGAAATGCCGGTGCTATAATTGGTTATAGCTGCAGAAGTTCCGATGGGTTGTCCGTCAATGTATCTTATACCCCTTGTATCTGTATGACGCAACCCGGCGCCGATATTAAGATTTGGAAGGAAATTGCCGTACGAAGACCGAACCCGTGCTCTTTCGGATTCCACCCTGTATTCCGACCGCGCTATCTGATAGTTTCTGTCAAGCGCAAGAGAAATTGCATCTTCAAGAGTGAGAGTCGGCAGATTTTGGGATTGACTTTGTGCATGGAATTCTCCAGTTGCTGAAATCCCCATTACGATCACAAATGCGATCAAATATCTAAGATGCTTCATTACATTACTCCTTTACATATTATAAGTACATAAAAAACAAGATCTTGCTCCATATACCGGCATAAAAGGTGTGGAGATTCAAACTACAGTAATAGACGAAAAATATTGATTAAAGTTTCAAAATAAGGACAATTTATCAATTAATAAACCGTTTTTCCATCTATTATTGCTTTCTGCAACATAATTTCCTGACCTTCTCTATCCCATATCAGGGCAACAAGCCCTATTCCGCGGGCATAATATGAATGATAATTATTCTGGTCGGGTAATTGATGGTATGATTCGA
>PWTU01000202.1 GCA_003562775.1 Ignavibacteriales bacterium | reverse complement strand
GCCATACCGAGGAGACCGCAAATCCACATCCAGAAAATCGCACCGGGTCCGCCCGCAAAGATAGCCGTTGCAACGCCGGCAATATTACCGTTGCCGAGCGTTGCTGCAAGCGCCGTTGAAAGCGCCGCGAAGGGGGTTATATCTCCTTCGCGGGTAGATTTTGCCCGTGACCGTTTGCTGAGCGTTATCCGGATGGCAACTCCTAATTTTCTGAACTGTAAAAACCCGATGCGGATTGTCAGGAGTAAACCGACTCCAAAGAGAACGGGAACCATAATGTTCCACACGCTCGAAGCAAACGAAGAAATGTTTACTGTTAACGATTCAAGAAATTGATCCATGGATATTCCTGTATTATTCCGATAAGAGCGGGTCTTTTTCCAACGCTTGTTTCGTAATACGTGCAATCATGCCGGAGAGCAGCAATAATCCGATAAGGTTCGGCAGTGCCATAAATGCATTTGCAATATCGCCGACAAAGAAAACGATTTCTATGGAAACAAGTGCACCGATAAATGTCAGTGCAATAAACATGATCCGGTACGGCATCATTATTTTAAAACCAAAAAGATATTTTGCACATTGTTCTCCGTAATATTCCCAGGCGATGAGGGTTGAATACCCGAGAAGAAATGTGCTGACAGCAACCACAGCGCCGCCGATATACGGTACGCCCTCGGAGAAAGCGGCAGCAGTCATTGCCGCGCCGGTCAATTCGCTTTGCCAAACCCCGGATGAGAGCAGAATGAGTGCGGTAAATGTACATACAAGGATCGTATCGATGAATACTTCCGCAATACCGATCATTCCCTGATAAATCGGCCCCGGTGTTTGAGCGGCTGCGTGTGCAATCGGGGCGCTGCCAAGCCCGGCCTCGTTCGACAGGATACCGCGCCGAGCGCCGAATTGTATTGCTTCTCTAACCGTGGCGCCGAGAAAGCCTCCTGCAGCAGCGATGGGATTAAATGCAGATTCAAAAATCATAACAAACGCAGCAGGGATGGCTGTGATGTTAACAAGAAGAACGACGGTGCCGAATGCAAAATATAGCATGACCATTGAAGGGACAAGTCGCACGGCTACATTTGCAATTCGTTTAATTCCGCCTAGAATAACAAGTGCAACCAGTGTTGTTGCAACGAGGCCTGTGAGCAACGGAGGGATGCCGAACTCGCTTTGTAATGAACTGGCCATTGCATTTGTCTGCATCATGTTGCCTGTCCCGAACAGAGCCGCAAATGCACCACAGGCAGCGAATATTCCGCCGAGGATTTTGGCCCACCCGGTTTCACCGAGTCCTTTTTTAATATAGTACATAGGTCCTCCCGCCATAGTCCCGTCGGGATGCTTCTCGCGGTATTTTACACCGAGAACCGCTTCGGAATACTTTGTTGCCATACCCAACAAACCGGTTATCCACATCCAGAAAATCGCACCCGGACCACCCCACATCAGAGCTGTTGCAACACCGGCAATATTACCGTTTCCTACGGTTGCGGCTAACGCCGTTGTCAATGCCGCAAATGGAGTAACATCTCCCTCGCGGTCACTTTTTGCACGAGATTTTTTACTGAGAGTGACGCGCATTGCAGTGGCAAATTTCCGGAACTGCAGAAAGCCGGTTCGGTAGGTGAGTATAATACCAATTCCAAAAAGTACGTATACCATATACGTCCAGATAAAAGCGGCAGCACTATCAACCCACAGGGCGACTTGATCGATGAAGCTATTTTCCATGAAGATTACTCCTTGATTGATAAGGGCGAATTCTGAGAATTAATTGTATAATATTTAAACTACCATGTGAGCAAACCGGTCTGAAACAGAAACACGAAAAATATTACAATCGGACAAATATATTTGATGACGATCCCCCACATTTTCGATTGAATTCCTAAGAACGTTTCGTTTCCAAGAGCAATCTCTTTGTTTGCTCCGACCAAACCCCAACGCCATGCAACAAAGATTGAGAACAACATTCCTCCAAGGGGCAATGCAATGCTTCCGAAAATGTAATCCATCATTCCGAAAAATGATTGGTCGGTCCAGAATGGTAAATTACTGAAAAAGTCGGACGCACCAAATGATAAGGCAGAAGGTATGCCGAAGATCAGTGTAATGCCGCCCACAAGCCATGTTGCGACTTTACGCCGCATTTTTCTTTCATCGATTAAAAATGCGACCGGTACCTCGAGCAATGAGATAGCCGATGTTAATGCGGCGATGGCGAGCAGCAGAAAGAAGAGTGTTCCGATTAGTAATCCCCCGGGCATCGCTTCGAATATCTCAGGGAGAATGACAAACACGAGTGCGGCGCCTTCTGCGGGACTTTTACCCATAGCAAATACCGCGGGGAAAATTGCAAAACCCGCAAGAAAAGATATTACAATGCCGAATGCGACAACGGTAGTTCCCGCTGCGATAATGTTTTCCTTTTTATCGAGATAACTGCCATATGTTATCATTGCACCCATTCCGAGACTGTTCGCGAAGAACGCTTGTCCGAGTGCTATCATTATCGTTTCACCGGTTATAACAGAAAAATCCGGACGGAGGTAGAACCTGACGCCTTCCATCGCACCCTCGAGTGTGAGGGAGTAGATGATGATGAATATTAATATAACCGGAAGTATCGGCATAAGTATCTTCGACCATCGTTCTATCCCGCCTCGAATACCGCCGTAAACGACGCCGATTGTCATTAACAGAAAAATCACATATAACAGCGCATTGAGAGGAGCATTTGTCGAGAAGTCATCGAATGTAACAGGATTCTGAAGGAGTGTTTTGAATATATACCCAAATGTCCAACCGGCAATGAGTGTGTAATACGATAGGATGAATAAGCCGGTTGCCACGCCAAGATAACCGAGATATTTCCAGACACCGTGCGGCGCTATCGCTTTAATTGCCCCTACCGGATTTTTATGCGAATGACGCCCCAGTGACAATTCGGCAAATAAAATAGGAACGCCGATCATAAACACACAAAGAATATAAAGGATAACAAATGCGGCGCCACCGTTTTCACCGGTAACATACGGAAACCGCCAGATGTGACCCAACCCCACAGCAGAGCCGGCAGCCGCAAGAACAAAACCAAAACGAGATCCCCAGGATCCCCGGGTGTTTGAAGACATTGACATTACTCCTTTTTATGTCTATGGGTGAGAACGAAAATCCTGAAAATGATAGCGAAAAAAAGAATCAATATCAAGGAAATCCAATACATTTTTGCAAAATTGTAGAAGCAATTTGCTATTTGACCCATTACTCAATACCTTCTAAGCAGGTTACTAACAAACTTTGAACTGCCGATCAAGAAAAGGGTAAGAACAATGAAACGAATAGCTGTATTTACAAGTGGGGGCGATGCCCCCGGTATGAATGCTGCAATACGAGCTGTTGTTCGTATGGCAATGTATCACAAGGTGGAAATATTTGGCATCCAGTATGGTTATCGCGGGATGATACAGGGTGATATTATACCGTTGCAGAGCCGGTCGGTGTCAAATATCATTCAACGTGGCGGCACCATCCTTCGCACAGCACGGTCGGAGGAGTTTATGATGTATGAGGGACGTGAAAAGGCATTCAATGCTTTGCAGCAAAATGGAATAGAAGGATTGATCGGTATCGGCGGCGACGGTACATTTAAAGGGTTATCAAAATTTATGGAAGAGTTTCCCGTTAATGTAGTCGGTGTCCCGGGAACTATAGATAATGATTTATACGGCACGGATTATACTATCGGATTCGACACAGCGGTGAATACTGCTCTGGGCACAATCGACAAAATCAGAGACACTGCCGCTGCACATGAGCGATTATTTTACGTTGAAGTTATGGGAAGAGATGCAGGGTTTATTGCAGTTGACGTCGGTATTGCTTCGGGAGCGGAGTATATTGTAATTCCGGAAACGGAGACAAATATCGATGACCTCAGGGAAATGTTACGACACTACCGGAAAGATAAGTCGAGTGCTATTATTATAGTTGCAGAAGGTGATGAGGAAGGGAATGCATTTGAAATAGCGGATAAAGTAAAGGATGCTGCCGGATATGATTATCGAATCAGCGTTATCGGACATGTTCAACGCGGTGGCAGTCCGTCTGCCCTTGACCGGTGTCTCGCCAGTAGATTGGGTGCGGCTGCGGTTGAAAAGCTCATAGAGGGTAAGACGGGAATTATGGTTGGCGAGATAAACTGGAAAATTAATGAAATCCCGCTTGAGGAAACGTGGAAAAAACACAAAAGAGTACAACCACATTTACTTGAACTTGCACGAATTTTATCTTTGTAAAATTTCCTGCAGAAAAGTGTTTTTGCTATTGACCGGTATTTAAATTGTAGTTATATTGTAAGTCCTTTTCATAAGGCACTTATTAATAAATTTTTAATAAGCAGTTGACAAGGATATTAAAAGTTTGTATATTATTAGTCCTTGTGATTTTGAGATTCACTTGTTCTTTGAAATTTGGTGTGCATAGGTAAATGGTTCAAGCCAGTTCAGAGTTATCAACCTGTAAGAGAATTTACAGCACCTCTTCGTTGGCAAAAATTTAAAAAATTTACAACGGAGAGTTTGATCCTGGCTCAGGACGAACGCTGGCGGCGTGCCTAACACATGCAAGTCGAGGGAGAAAGTCTTCTGTCCCGATTCGTCGGGACAGAAGGCTGGAAACCGGCGCACGGGTGCGTAACACGTAGGCAACCTACCCTTTGGACGGGGATAACCTCGGGAAACCGGGACTAATACCCGATGATGTTCCGGTGCGGCATCGCACTGGAATTAAATCTCTTCGGGGGCCAAGGGATGGGCCTGCGGCCCATTAGCTAGTTGGCGGGGTGGAAGCCCACCAAGGCAACGATGGGTAGCTGGTCTGAGAGGATGGCCAGCCACACTGGAACTGAGACACGGTCCAGACTCCTACGGGAGGCAGCAGTGAGGAATATTGCGCAATGCCCGAAAGGGTGACGCAGCGACGCCGCGTGGAGGATGAAGTCCGTAAGGAT
>PWTU01000456.1 GCA_003562775.1 Ignavibacteriales bacterium | reverse complement strand
TTTATATGATTATTATGAAAAAGAGCGTATGAAACATCAAGTTAGACATTTACAAAGAAAAGCAAATTCCATTGGGTACAATTTGGTACCTGCAGCATAACACGTATAACTTTCTTGGAAGAATAGATTCGACTTCTTTAATCATCATTTTCAAATTTTCTATAGTAAACAAATCTATATTACTTCATTTTCAACAACCGCAGCCCATTCGCTATCACTATCAACGCAGCCCCTTCATCGGCAGTAATCGCCATCCAGAGGGTTGCATAGCCCGGTATGGCAAGTATCAGAAATACTAATTTAATTCCGATCGACAAAATAATATTCTGCTTTATAATCTTTACCGTCTTGCGGCTTAACCGTTTAAGATATGCAAGCTTTGTCAAATCGTCCCCCATTAATGCAATATCCGCCGTTTCGATTGCGGTATCGCTGCCTGCGGTGCCCATCGCGATCCCGACATCGGCGGCGGCAAGCGCGGGTGCGTCGTTGATACCGTCGCCAACCATCGCTACTTTGCGTTCCGATTTCAATTCCTGAATCGCCGTCAGCTTATCTTCGGGCAAAAGCTGCGCGCGAACCGAATCGATTCCCAGCTTCCGTGCAATTTCCCGGGCCGTTTTTTCGTTGTCGCCCGTCAGCATCACGATTGCGTTTACATCCTGATCGTGAAGTTGCTTGATTGCCTCGCGGGCGTTCGGTCGCAACTCGTCTGCAACGCCGATTACGCTCACCGGTTCGGAATCATCCCAGAGAATAAGAACCGTCTTTCCCTCCGACTCCAGGCGATCAAGCTCCCGGTGAATATCCGGAGAACACTTCCCCTCTTCTTCACAAAACGAATGATTGCCGATCACATATCGTTTGCCGTTGACGATGCCTGTCACCCCTTTCCCGATAACCGATTGAAATCTATCGATGCTCACATTGTCTACCGGGATATTTTCATCCATTGCAGTACGTAAAACCGCTCCGGCAATGTGATGCTCCGAATACCGCTCAAGCGAAGCAGCAATTGTGAGTATTTCATTTTTCGACAACGAATTCAACGGTACAATATCCGTAATCCGCGAGCTTCCTTCGGTAAGGGTCCCTGTTTTATCGAACACGAACGTCCGGATCGAAGCGAGCGATTCGAGATAGACCCCGCCCTTTATGAGAATACCGTTACGGGCGGCATTCGTTAATGCGCTCACGAGCGTCACCGGCGTCGATATTACCAGTGCACACGGACAGGCGATAACAAGCAATACCAGCGCCCGGTAAAACCATTCCGTAAACGGCAACCCCATCACAAGCGGAGGAAACGCTGCAACCCCCACCGCGAGCATCAATACCGCAGGCGTGTATATCCGGGCAAACTTGTCTACAAATTGCTGCGCCGGTGCTCGCTTACTCTGCGCCTCCTCTACCAGATGTATAATATGGGCAAGCGTTGTATTCTCCGATGTTGCGGTTACCCGGACTTGAAGCATACCCTGCACGTTTATCGTCCCCGCAAAAACACGATCGCCCTTCTTTTTCTCTACCGGCTTCGACTCCCCGGTAATCGGCGCTTGATTGACAGAAGATGTACCGGTTATCACTTCACCGTCCAGAGGTATTCTGTCCCCGGGTTTGATAATGATTTGTTCGCCGAGTTGAATATCCTGCACTGGAACGTTTTCTTCGATGAAACCCCGGTTGATTCGCGCCGTCGGAGGAGTCAGATCGATAAGAGACCGGATTGCCTTTCGCGCGCGACCGGTGCTTATCGTTTCGAGCAATAGTGCAAGTGAAAAGAGGAACACCACGGTCGCCGCTTCAGCCCACTCACCGATCGCCATCGCACCGGCAACGGCGATAGTCATTAATGCATTCATATCCAGCGATAGGGTTTTGATTGCATACAGCCCCCGCTTTGCAATTCGCCAGCCGCCGAGCGCTATGGCAAAAATAAATAACGGCATAGTGATGCTATCCGGCGATCCGAATGCATAGTGTGCAATAAGGCCGCTTGCCCAGAGAATACCCGAAGACGTTGTGAATATTATCTGTCCGTAATTCTCGTAAAACGATCGTTCCTCAAGCAACGTATGTGCCGTGTTCGCTTTAAAACCCGCTGCTTCGATTTCTTTAATAATGCGCTCGTCTGTAGTCGAATGCCGGACGTATAATTTTTGAGCAACAAGATTGAATTTCAGATCGTGTATGTGCGGCAGCTTTGAAAGACGTTTTCGCAGGATTATCTCCTCGTCGCTGCAACATAATCCTTTTACCAGAAATGTAGAGTACGGTTTCTGTGTTGTTTCTCCCATAGAAGTAATAACTTAGTATCGTTCTGCAATATGTTCTGTCGCTACACGAATTAATTTTTCGATATGGTGATCGTCGAGCGAATAGAATATCTGCTTGCCATCGCGACGATGTTTTACCAGCCGGAGACTCCGCAGTATTCGCAGTTGATGCGACGCCGCCGATTCGCTGATACCGGTTGCATCCGCGATGTCGTGCACGCACATCTCTGCGTCGGTCAGTTTTGTCGCAATTTTTAAACGCGTCGGATCGGACAATACCTTAAAGGTTTCGACCAGATCCTCAAGCTGACGTTGCGTCAGATCGCCGGTCTTGTAGTCGTCGCGGGCATTTTTCCCTGTGGTTTTTGACGCCATTATTATATACCATAGATATATGAACAGTTGTTCATTTGATTAAATGTAGCAATATTTATCCCGACAATCAACACCATTGTGAAAATAATTTAAATTATTCTTATTTTTCTGATATAGTTTTATGCCGAGAAACAAGCTTAAAAAATATGCAGAGATAGACACATTTCCGAATGTGATCTTCCGGCCCGATTCGTTAGCCGGGAGGTGGAAAAATGCGTTTTTTAAAAACAACAACCCCATCACGCTTGAACTCGGATGCGGGACAGGCGTGTTGACGCTTGAACTTGCCCGGCGATATCCGGAAAGAAATTATATCGGCATCGACAATAAGCGTGCGCGTGTATGGTCGGGTGCGAAAATTGCACTTGTGGATGAACTCGTAAACGTCGCATTTATAACAACACGAATCGAAGCGCTTGCGGAATTCTTCGGACCCCGGGAAGTCGGCGAAATCTGGATAACGTTCCCCGATCCGTATCCCAAACCGAGTAAGAGCAACAAGCGATTGATATCGCCGGAATTTTTACAGGTCTACCGGAATTTCATTACACCGGGGTGTGTTTTTCATCTTAAAACGGACGATGAAGGGTTATTCGATTTTATAATTGATACACTCGAAAACGAAAAGGCAGTAATACAACATATATCGAAAGATACTCATAACGACCGGAATATGCCTGATAATGTAAAAATTAAGACCGATTACGAGCAAAGACATATTGAAGAGGGAAAATCTATCAAGTATGTTCGTTTCACATTGGATTGAAAATTTCGAAATATTTGATTATATTTTAAGTCTGTTAAAAATTGAGCGCCCGTAGCTCCCAAAATGGCCGGCGAACGGAGTGAGCCGATGCCATTTTGAGGATCCCGATGGGCAGGAATGTGAGATGGCATCGGGATGCGCGAAGGATTCAAAATTATTTATAGAAAAGAGCGCCCGTAGCTCAATCGGATAGAGCAACGGCCTTCTAAGCCGTAGGTTACTGGTTCGATTCCAGTCGGGCGTACCAGAATGAAAATTCTAAATTCTAATAATCTAAATCCTAAACAAATTCAAATTTCAAATTTGTAAATGTTTAAAACAATCAGGTTTCGAAATAAATTTGGAAATTAAATTTTGGACATTGGAAATTGTTTAGAAATTAGAACTTAGGATTTTGAAAATTAAAACATGGTGGGCGTAGCTCAGTAGGTAGAGCGCCAGGTTGTGGCCCTGGTGGTCGCGGGTTCAAATCCCGTCGCTCACCCAGAATGATGCAAAAATTATTGAAAAATTTCATAATATTTGCTATATTATTAGTTTTCGGCTGTGCTCAGAATCCACCGGGATATCCGGAATACCATGTCGGATACGGATTCTTTGTCGCGGGAGATTATGAGGAAGCCGCTACACACTTCCGGAAAGCCACGGAAGAAAATCCGTCATTTGCCGAAGCATTTATGAATCTCGGCACCAGCTTGTACCAGTTGGAACGCTATAAAGAAGCAATGGCGGCATATGAAACAGCGGATTCACTCTTTCGCATCGGTGAATTTGTCGAAGTGCGGGGAACGCAACACGGTGAAAAAGTCGAAGCGCTTCACGAGATGATGGACATAACCGAAGCACAGATAAGGTTGCTCGACAAAGAGAACCTGACCGATAAAGAGATTGCAGAGTTGAAGAAAAAAATTGAACCGTTGACTGAGTGAATTTCGCGATTGGTGTTTAATTCGTAATTCTAAATTCGTGAATCGTAATTCAAAAAGTCCCCTTCGTCTAGTGGCCTAGGACTCAGGATTTTCATTCCTGCAACACGGGTTCGACTCCCGTAGGGGACACTAAAATTATAAGCCCTTGTAAATCGTTGATTTGCAAGGGCTTTTTTGTTTATGGGTGCAAAATAGTTACAACAAATTTATCATGTTGTACCTACGGCGATAGGGATGAAAATATTTTTATAAATATTTGCTGTGATACATCTATAGCATCTTCCTTGTTGCCGGTCATATATATTTTTTTGACAGGTGTAGTGGTAGTGCACGTCATACTTTAATATGGCTTAAGGAACAGCGGCTGTGGATGGATTTGATATTTGGTAACATTATTTTACTTTTTCAATCGATGATTATATATATCCAAACAATACCGAAATATGACACTGCATGCTATGATTGTGAGAACATCTTACCTTACGACTTTTGAATTCCCGGCTGACCTTGTCGATTTACTATTTAATTTTGTTCGGCTCACTAAACAATATATCCTTATCTTTCCGATGATCTGGCAGCCCTTAATACTTCATTGATAAACCGGGTTTTGGCTTGTGTATACGCTTCCCGATCGGTCGGATGATTCGCAGCGATTTCGCGTTTGAGTGCCTCGTATCGTTTTGCTGCCTCTCTATGTTGGATCAGGTAGTCGCGGAA
>PWTU01000137.1 GCA_003562775.1 Ignavibacteriales bacterium | reverse complement strand
CGAGATTGAATTCCGCCATCGCAGCACCTACTTCAACCATATTTTTGCAGGCGGTTATTCGGCGGGATATTACAGCTACATCTGGGCGGAAGTACTCGATGCGGACGCATTCCAGGCATTTAAAGAAACATCGCTATTCGATCAGGAGACTGCAGCGGCATTCAGGACACACATCCTTGAACGCGGCGGCACCGATGATGCAATGACGCTGTATAAGAACTTTCGCGGAAGAGAACCGGAGATACAGCCGTTGCTGAACAGAAGAGGGTTGAATTGATAGGAAGCAGAAGTCAGACATCAGATGTCAGAGGTCAGTTAAATTCCATAATCGATCACCGACAACTGAAAACTGGAAACTCAAAACAAAAAACTTCATATGGGTTAACTATGAAACAGTCAACATTATTACTGTACAGTATCCTGTTCCTAACAGGATTATTCTTCGTCTCATGTTCAAACGGTAAAGGGGATTTATCTATGGGAATACCTGATGCTGTTCAGCATCAAATCATTGATAAGATGATTGAAAAATTTGGCGAGGAGCATAAAGAACGCATTCAAACCGGGGTAAAGCAGGTTGCCGAACGCTGGCGAAGTGACGATGGAACCGAAGAGGAGTTCGAAAATTTCTGTCTTGAAAATTTTTACCATAAACAGGATGAACTCGATCTTGTGTTCGATCGATTTCAGACGAATCTCGAAGCGCTCTACGGTAATCTGCACAGGATAAATCGTCAGTTTATGTGGCAGTTGCACGTTGAAGCCGGTCCTGTTTTACCGATTGACTATATGTTCGGCGCATACAACATTTATGCACACGTAAGCGACGATCTGTTCCGGTCTAAGATCGCATTTACCGCATTACTGAATTTCCCGATCTATGCACTCGAAGAGAAAACGGTAAAAGGAGAACAATGGACGCGCCGGCAATGGGCGGAAGCGCGTCTCGCGGACGGTTTCGTAAATCGCGTTCCGGCAGAGGTAAGCCAGCAGCGCAGCGAGATTTATACATACGCCGATGATTACATTACGCACTACAACATTTACATGCATAACCTTCTCAACGATGAGGGCGACCGTTTATTTCCCGAAGGTTTACGATTAATAAGCCATTGGGGTCTGCGTGACGAGATAAAAGCACAGTACGCCAATCCGGGCGGCCTGGAACGTCAGCAGATGATCTACCGGGTTATGCAGCGTATTATCTCACAGGAAATCCCCGCAGTTATGGTAAATGATAACGAGGCAGATTGGAATCCGTTTACAAATGAAGTATGGAAAACCGGCACGCAGGAGACTCTTCCTGCCGAACCCGAACCCAATACCCGCTACGAACATTTTTGGAAAACATTCGAAGCGGAAAAGCTTGTCGATCCTTATTCTCTGATAAACCCGACATTGATCGATCGACGGTTCAACACACAGCGTGAGATTCTCGAAGAAGATGTCGAGGCAATGTTGATAGAAATATTAACCGCACCGGTTATTCAGGATATAGCGCATCTTATAGAAAACCGTCTTGGCCGCAATCTCGAACCGTTCGATATATGGTACGATGGTTTCAAAGCGCGGGGACAATACGCCGAAGAGGAGCTTGACAGGATCGTTCGCAACCGGTTTCCGGCGGTAGAAGCGTTTGAAGCACAGTTGCCGCAAATACTAAGGCGGCTTGGTTTCTCGCGTGATCGGGCCGACTATTTATCCGCTCGAATCACGGTCGATCCGTCGCGGGGTGCCGGTCATGCCTGGGGCGCCCGGATGAGAGGAGATAAAGCACACCTTCGCACGCGTATTCCGGAAGACGGAATGGATTACAAGGGTTTCAACATTGCAATGCACGAACTCGGACACAATGTCGAACAGGTATTCACGCTCGAGGGAGTCGATTATTATGCGTTGAGCGGCGTTCCGAATACAGCGTTTACCGAGGCATTTGCTTTTGTTTTTCAATACCGCGATCTCGATGTGCTCGGTTTGACAACGGACGATCCGGAAGCGGATGCATTGCGTACATTGAACGATATGTGGAACACCTATGAAATAGCCGGTGTATCGCTTGTCGATATGAGTGTATGGAGATGGATGTACGATAACCCCGGTGCGGGCGCCCGGCAATTGCGCGAAGCAGTGCAGCGGATAGCAACCGAAGTGTGGAACGAATATTACGCGCCGGTGTTCGGTGTCGAAGATGTATCATTGCTTGCGATATATTCGCATATGATAAGTCTCGGTATGTACATCCCCGATTATACCATCGGTCATGTAATCGCATTTCAAATTGAAGATTATTTGAAAGATAAAGACCTTGCTGCCGAGATGGAGAGAATGTGTATTCAGGGTCGATTAACGCCGCAGTTGTGGATGCAGAACGCGGTCGGATCGCCGGTCAGTGCACAACCGATGATCGATGCAGCAAGTAAAGCCGTGAGGGTGATTGAATAAGTCTAATTTTATCTATAAAGTCAAATGAAGGTCGATAAGGTAAGTGCGCATAACATACCCGTCCGGCGGATAGTTATGCGATACCTGCTCTTCCAGATTCCCGGCATTTCAATACTCATTTTGGTTTCATTATTTTTTCTCTATGTTGTTGAAGTGCCGGGATGGACGATATGGCTGCTTGTGGGTGCGTGGATAATTAAAGAGCTGGTAACGGTTCCTTTTACATGGCGATTGTATATGCGGCCGCGTTTAAGTCCGGCTGAATTAATGCTCGATCACTACGGGGTTGCTATAGAAAAACTCGATCCCAAAGGATTTATACGATTCCACAATGAGATTTGGGAAGCGGAGACAGCCGATCCGGACACTATGATAGAAAAGGGCGAAACGGTTAAGATACTCGAGGTACGCGAAATGCGGTTGATTGTAGATAAGGTTAAGGCATAACCCTACCGCTTATAATACAAACCGTACCCCGATGAAGGCACTCAGATAATCTATCGATTCACCCTCGGTATTAATGGTATTATATTTTACGCTTGCGTCTATTTGTACAGTGGGATTAAGATGAATCACGGCGCCTCCGCCTACCCCGACGCCGATATCGGAGCCGGAGCCGGAAATTGTTTCATCCAGAAATGATTCATCCCAAGATACGATATGTATACCGATCTCTCCGGCGGCATACGGTGATATTCCTCCGGTCGATAAATAATATCGCACGCCTGCCAGGAGCGGAACGGTAGTTAACGACGTTTCATATATTTCTTCATGATCTAATCCTAATTCATCAACTAAAACTTCGCTTAAGCTCCAGCGGTTAAATCCCGCGGATCCGGTTATGCTCCAGGTGGGATTCAACCGGTATTCGACGTTTCCTCCCAATCCGATTCCGGAATCGTGAATATCTCCGAAGTGACCGGTTGGCACCGCCAGCCCGCCCCATACGCCGATACTTAGATTATTCTGTGAATATGATATGCCTGAAGCGATCACGAAAATGCAGGCAATACTGATTAATCGTTTCATTGCGTCCCTCTCTTTGTTTATTCTGTGTAATTAAAAAGGTATGAAAGATATGCCTAAGATGCAAAAAACATTCGGATATTTTGCCAATTTCCGTAGAATGTTCTACATTGTATGATTGTACCATGAACAAAAATAATAACGGAAAGAATATGTTTGATTCCAATAATTATATACCATTTATAAAAGAACTTGCTGAGAAAAGCAGCGAGGTAATCCTCCCTTATTTTGCGAATCATGACGTCATTGTTGAACAAAAAAGCGACGAATCACCCGTGACCATTGCCGACAGGAAAGCCGAAGAGGTAATGCGTGATCTGATCGCAGACCGGTATCCCGGTCACGGCGTTATCGGCGAGGAGTACGGAAACGAAAATGTCGATGCGGAATTTGTCTGGGTGCTCGACCCAATCGACGGGACCAAATCCTTTGCCGCAGCATGCCCGTTGTTCGGTACGTTGATTGCCCTTCAACACAACGGTGAGCCGGTGCTTAGCGCAATCCATATGCCCGCTCTCAAACAGCTTCTCATCGGCGACGGAAAGCGAGCGATGCTGAACGACAAACGCGTACGGGTGCGCTCTACAAAAACTTTGGCCGATGCAATTCTGCTCACCACAGATATTCTTTTTGTTGAGGAATATCGTGACTTTGCGAAATTTGAAAAATTGATGCGCCAGGTTAAGCTATTCCGTACATGGGGAGATTGTTACGCATATTTTTCTCTTGCCACGGGTTGGTGCGACATAGCACTCGATCCGATTATGGAAGTGTGGGATATCCAGGCGCTGGTTCCGGTAATACGCGGAGCGGGCGGGGTTATTACGGCCTGGGATGGAAGTGATCCGGTAAACGCGAATTCAATTATTGCCGCCTCGCCTGTATTGCACACTAATGTTCTTAATGTGCTGAATCGAGATTAATTTTCTGCATTGGAAATAAAAAAGGCGAATCGGAAAGATTCGCCTTTACAATGATAAAAACGCTGCATCGAGCGTTTATAACGGAATTCGTACTCCGACGAACAGACTAATGAAATCCAACGAAGTTCCTTCGGTGCTAATCGAATTGTATTTTGCATTCGCATCGAGAAATAGATTCGGCCCGATTGCAAAAAGGAGGCCGCCGCCGACTCCGAAACCAAATTCAGTCTCTGATTCCGATTCCGATTCACCAAAAAGCTCCGCTTTTACTGAAAGGATATGAAGCCCGAGCTCAGCATTTACATAAGGTAAAAGATCGCCTGCCCCAAAATAGTATCGAACGCCTCCGAGCAGCGGTATGCTCGTTGTTGTAATATCAAGTGATTCGCCGAAGAATGTTTCACTGGTGCTCCAATGCAAATATCCAGTTGTTCCGGTAATACCAAGGCCGGGACTTATGGGATACTCAAAGGTACCTTTTAAACCAAACCCGGTATCATAGAGGTCTCCAAAATCTCCGGTCGGAAACGTTAAACCGCCCATGATACTTACGCCCTGACCGAATGAAACACCCGAAAAGAGTATGAGAATACATAAAACCGCTCCAAGTTTTTTCATTATGTGCTCCTTGATTAAATGTGAAAGAAGTGGCCAATTAGTAAAATGATGTACAAGG
>PWTU01000167.1 GCA_003562775.1 Ignavibacteriales bacterium | reverse complement strand
TCATCGGTAATCTCACCTTCAAGCGTTAACTGGCTAAAAGCAGGTAACGATAAAGATAAGAGGATGATAAGCGCACCAAATCTTACAAGGATTGGTAACATAGAGTCCTCCTATTATATATTTTAACCTTTGTTTGGATATCGAATAAGAAAATATTAATGTTACAAACCATAATCTAATCGGAAATGAAATTCGTATGTCGCTCGTCCGTAGATTAAATAAAGTAATTTATTTTTCTCCTAATGTCAAAAAAACGAAAATATAATTTGCATCTGTTTTCAGTAATTTATGCTAAAATGATACTATTCCATACTATTGAGTCGCTAATCTACAATCCAGTGTAAATGACCATTTGTTAAGTAATGAACGATACTATTTTGTCGGATAATTAACGCATATGAAAGCACTTTGCGCTCGGGCGAATAATAGCTATTTATATGAGATTTCAAATCAACAGTTATTATTCCTTCTTTCCAACTCAAATTGTCAC
Organism: Ignavibacteriales bacterium; assembly: GCA_003562775.1. Lineage (GTDB taxonomy): Bacteria > Bacteroidota > Ignavibacteria > T3Sed10-11 > T3Sed10-11 > T3Sed10-11. The sequence goes on along the minus strand of PWTU01000167.1, from coordinate 4,593 downwards.
CTATTGGATAACTTCTGTAAATACGACCCTCTGCGTCCGGTGAGACTGTGAATAATTCAATACCATCGATCTGTTTTCCGGAAGGCATTTCAAATTCAACCAAGTTAGTAATAATCCCATCTGTTGTGATAAGATTAATTAAAGGATTGAATTCATTGGCCGACAAGATGTATTCTTTATAAAAATCCAATGTATTGTCGGATGTAATCAACATTCTCGGTATCAACTTTGATTCTCCATCCCAATAACCCGGATTAACCGTATGCAAATATTTATATGTAGGATATAATTTCCCGGCTATTTCATAATCATAATGACCATACGGAAATGCAAAATCCCTTATTGAATAATATTTTCCGAGAATATTTTGAAGAATTTCTATTGATTTGGTCAATGACGAGTAAATTTCCTCATCTTCAGCGACCATACTCTTGTGAGCAAATCCATGAGGGGCGATTCGATGACCGGCTTGTTGTAGAATCATAATATCCTCATCATCCAAGAAATCCCCATCCCTGTGTTCGATCCACTTCGGCACAATAAAAAATATTCCTCGGAAACCATACTCTTCCATCAGTTTTGCCGCTTTCATCTGACTTTTTACACCGTCATCAAACGTAAATACAACAACGTTTTTTTTATAAACATTTTCGTCTTGAATTTCATCAGGTAAAATGGATGAATATCCATTATGACTGAGAAATTTAAGAAAGACCTCAAACCGCGAATATGACTCTGTCAATCTTCCTCGTGTTGTGTCAATGTTTTCGGCAAACCGGTGGTAACATAAAACAGGAATTGCACGATTTACATCCCTTGTTTCATCTTCTTGTGACCATACTATGATTTGGATATAGAGAAGGGTAAACAGTATTGTTACCCATCTAAGTATGAGTATACTAATCATCATAATTCATATGTTAATGATTGTATCGAAATGCCTTAATGTTCTCCCACATCGCATTATCTTCATGTCCAAACACCCACATATTTATCGCTCCAACGTTGTATGTATTGACAAGTTCAAGTTTAGCATCAAATGATCTCATATCATCATCAAGAACAAACCATTCAAACACACCGCCACGTTCAATATATCCATAAAGCATTTTTTGTCGGTCATCCCATTGGAGCGGTGTCCCATTATATTGTTCGATTAACGATTCAGCCTCCTTTTTTGTGATCGATCTGCTCCACGATCTTGCGTTGGCATAGTATAGACCTGTATCGGCGACTGTATAATAATGAGAGCCTCTCATTGTAATGCCAAGACTAAGCTTTTCGGGGGGGACATACTGAAGTGAATATTTCAGCACTTCCTCGAGCCATGGTAAGCCCTGTGAAGGACCGGGAGTAGTACGCCTGGTATGTTGTGCGTATGACATAAGCTTTACAAAATCACCAATCTCCCCAAGTGCTTTCAAATCATAAGCTCCTCTCCAATTCTCCATCATCCATTTAGTATACGTATTTGGCCCGGCTAATTCCCCGGCACGGTGAACAACCGCAATACTAATTTTATAACCTTCACGATGTAGTGCATCAGCGGCTAATCGATAAAATTCAGTTAATGCATCACGATCATCAATATGAACATTTTCCAGATCTACCTGGATTCCATACAGATCATATTGCCTGCAAAGTTGCACCATAGAGTTAATAACTCTGTCACGTATGTTTTGATCGTTTAAAATTCTTCGAGCCCATTCTTGATTAAACGTTCCAATAGTGGGATCGGGGTTTTTAATTTGCGGCATTATTTTGAGATCCTTCTCTCTCGCCAGTCTTAATAATCGTGGTTCAATCTCACCATATACTACCCCGGAAGCATCAACGATAAACGGCTCGGGTAACACTATCGTTACATACTCAGCATACTTCTTCAAGACATCGAACGATGCGGGGCGATATGCAAAATGAAAATCTAATCCTTGTTGTGACAGTAAAGGGGTGGTCAAGAATGATAAAAATATTATTACGGAAAGTATTGTTCTTGGAAAATTCATAATGAACTCCATCTAATTTGAAATTGATTATCAAAAAATATACCGTACTCATATACTACTCTTTATTATGTATATGCGGGACAACTGGCTGCACCCACGCTTTTTCACGTTCTCCCTCGGTAAAAGGATTATCCTTGAGCTGAGAGGAAATTATTTTTGCTCGAACATAAATTTCATCACCGTCAAATTTATATGTTGCCTTAATCCCTTCAACTATTTTGAGTATTTCACCGATGTCGGCACAGTATTGTTTGGTGACTCGCTCCATTGGATTCCCCTCCTCATCCAGCCGGCGTTTTCGATTCGGATCATAACCATACCGTGTTCCGATAAACTTTATCACGTATTCAACATCTTTTTCGGGTTCGATGATAATACTTAATCCTTTCTTTGCTTCCGATTCTAAATGCCGGATAGTAACACCTGTACTTGACCCCGTTTCAAGCGCTTCGATTACACGTTCGGGAGTCAAGTACCGGCTGCGTACCATGTGATCCATCCCCTGCCCGGCCGGGCTACATTAAGTTCGCTTCCTTCATAATGATGCTTCTTATACCAATCTACAACGACTTCCGGGAATTGATCGCCGTCGCTCCAAAGAGTATGCGTATGCAGATTGCCTTTCCACCACCGTCGTCCCCCGGTATCGGGTTCCGGGGGGATATAGTCACCACTCTCATCGAGATAAGAATAGTCAAGTTGATGATGACTCTTATGCGGATGTTTGTGTGAATGACTATGACCATGATCCATCAGGGTAAAATCCAAACAAAAAACTATTAAATATAATATCATCGCACTAATATATATTTTATTCATATGTTATAACATCCTCCCAAATTTATTATTTATATGTAATCTTATTCATGAGGTACATAATGCACCCAAATCGGACTCGACCATGCCATCGTTCCATCTTTGTAGACCACTCTCAGGTAATAATAGTTTTTCCCGGGCTCTATCGTATCATCTTTTAAACCATGATAACCGAAACGCCCTGCACCTATGCTTCCGCTAATAAACAACTCTTCATTATTTCGAATTATGTACGCATAAAGAATATTTAATGACCTCGCTTCAAAAGAAATAGTTGGAGGTTCACTGACGGTTATTTTACTTCCCATCGGATATTCATTGATTGAGAAATCCAGGTAGTACTTTTCGCCTGCCGTAGCATAATTTCGGCGGGCTTTCAATGCATACCAAACATTTTCTCTTGTGAGAGGACCGTCGAGAAGAACGCCGGTTAATCCTCCCTTATAGGGATCTTCACGCCACCCGTCATGAGAATGGTAATAAAGTCCATGGGAATCCGAACCGCCGACAAAACCTATTATTTTACCCAGTTCGAGTCCATCTTGAGCAAATGTCCCGGGCATACCACCGCGATGTGGAACCGGCAGGTTGCCCATATATTCATTCGCACCGTGAATGGACACAATCTCATAATTTGTTTGAATTTCAGGATCATGATCCTCCCAGGTCGTTCCGCTCCACGGCGGGTGGTGCGGAAAGGCAATAGCGTCGTGTTTATGCAAAATTTTAAATAACGACTCTACATCATATGCTTTCTCTCCGCGGTGACTGAACAAAGGACTCTCTTCTCCTCCTCTGAAGTAAACATTCTTATGACCTACTCGAACTGTAGTGTCCTGCCGTCCCATCCAGGTAGAATGAGTCCATTCATAAGCGTTGATGGTAACAAATTCTCCCGGTTGATTGTAAATTTCGTTAAGTGCTTTCAGATACGCCCATGCACCCGGGGAATAATGATTGCTTCCCTGCATCATAGCATCGTGCTCGGTGATGGCTAAGAAGTCCAAACGATATACATTTTTATATAAATTAAAAAGTTCATCAAAACTACCGGAACCGTCGGAATATGCAGTATGTGTATGAATATCGCCGTAATAGACGTTATAATTTCCATGCATTGTGGGACCTCTGAATGATTCTTCGGCAATGCCATGCAATTGTTCCGGATAAGAAGCCGGCGTATAAGCTTTTACCTGTACATTTTGTTTTTGTGGGTTCCTGCGAATCATTTTCTGCAGAAAGATACTTGTACGGTCACGTCGCGCCATCCATAACTCGTTGTCGGATTCCCATGCCACATGAACATAAAATCCTCGCAGCCCCCAACCCGCTTCATCCAGATAACCATACTCGGTCCACCGGTCGCCGTCATAATATATACCGCTAAACACGTGATCGTGCCGGTTGAAAAGATACATCCTCCCGAAACTATCAAACGTTAATGTTGGAAACTCATGCGATTGCGTTTCGCTTCGGTTCTTAAAATCGACCTCGGGCATTTCGGTTCGTGGTTCGTACCACCGCTCACCGTCAAACGCTCTTACCATTGGATAGCGAATGATTCCCCAGCCGTCATCGTCCCGCCTGTTGGTTGTCCAGGCAATCCAGAGCTTGTCATCATACCAGCACAAAGCACTTTTAGAATCGATAGCCGGATGATTGCTGACCTGTATGGGGTCCTGTAACTCGTCATTTTTATAACTGTTAATATACACGTTGGTAGTATAGCCGTGGGTATAGTCCCACGCAAACCATATCGTTCCGTCGTGTG
>PWTU01000330.1 GCA_003562775.1 Ignavibacteriales bacterium | reverse complement strand
TTGGAAGGCGATAAAGCCGACGAAGCGATACTCGAGTACTTCCGCGATGAGGAGCGACGGGAGGAGTTTTATGCGTTCTTCCGGGAGCTTCAGGATATCTATGAAATCCTCTCGCCCGATCCGTTCCTCCGTCCGTTTCTGAAAGATTACGGTTCGCTGGTGAAAATGTATCATCTCGTCAAAGCGAATTACGAACGGGGTATCAGCGTCGACCGTGAATTCCAGCGAAAGACTGAGAAGCTGGTACAGGAACATACTGTCACCGGACAAATAAAAGAGCCGAGCAAAGAGTATAAGCTCGACGTTCAGACACTGGAACAGATCGCAGCAAGCGGCAAACCCGATACGGTGAAAGTATTCAACCTCCTCAAGATTATTCACGACTTCATCAAACAAAATGCAAACCGCGAACCGTATCTCATCAACATAGGTGACCGAGCTGAAGAGATCGCTCGTGCATTTGAGCAGCGACAGAAGACGACGAAAGAAACCCTTGAGAGTCTGGATGAATTAATACGCGAGATGAGAGAAGCTCAGGATACGAGAAAAGAGAACAAACTCTCGGCTGAATCATTTGCCGTTTACTGGTACTTAAAGAACAAGAAGATCGAACAGGCACACGATATTGCCGAGAAAGTCGAGAAGACATTCGAAGAACATCCGCACTGGCAGATGAGCAGTCACCAGGAGCAGGAGGTGCGAAAGAATCTGTATAAATCGTTAATCGATTCGGGAATATCCGAGGGAGTCGTCGAGCTTGGTAAAAGCATATTGAAACTATTGCGGAGGGCATCGGGATGAGAGCGAACACACCCGAATGGGAGCGTCTCGAAAATGCAATCCCGAAAGACGTCTTCCGCGCGGAAGTAAAATCGTGGGCGGAGCGCATCGGCGTCCGTCCGAAAGAAATCCACATCCGCCCGATGACCCGCAAATGGGGAAGCTGCTCAACGAACGGGAGGTTGAGTTTTAACAGCGAGGTGCTGACGAAACCGGCATTATTCCGGAAGCGTGTTATCGTTGAGGAGTTGCTGCATTTGAAAGTTCCTAATCATGGGAAGTTGTTTAAGAGTTTGTTGAGGGCGTGGTTGGGGTGACTTTGGAGTGCGGGATCCACGCTCCCGCTTTCATACAAGGCGACCTGCTTCTGCCATTGATTCGGATTTAGATAATTTTATGATTTTAAAATAACATGTAACCACTACTTGCACGGGGTAAAAGCGGTTGCATGGCAACCGCAGTCCAAAAGTTGATTACTATGTCACATCATCAAAACAATATAGAAGAAATTCGGTTATACCGGGGTGGTGTATCGGTTTCAAATTTATTTGATTCGTTGGGTAAGTCACTCAAAGAGACGAGAATCACTGCGGCGTTGGGTTATCTGTTTTCGATTTCTCCCGAACGGTGCCGTGAATTATTTTCGATCAATGATGATATTAGTGAAAACATTGTAGAAGCCAATCACGAATATGGTCGGGCTGATATTCAAATAGATACAATAAATAACAAACGATATGTTATTGAAGCAAAACTTCCCGCAGTAGATCCACAACCTCAATCCTTGAGGTATAAAGCCGATTATCACGTATTATTAACGAACTATCCTTACGGGAAAGGAAGTAAATCGGGAAGGATAAGGTGTATAAATTGGAACGAAATAGGTGAATTTCTCTCCGAGCTTACAAAATCCAAAGATAATAAAGTAAAGACAATCAGTAATGAGTTGTTACATTATTTGCAGAGGTATCAAATGGTACGAAAAAATGATTCTGTCGAGATCTACATGCGCGAACTAAATAGAAAACCTACATTAGATTTATTTTTAAAATCACATCTCTATGTGTGCCCATTTCAGAAGGGAAGTCGATTACCGGAAGCTCGATATTTTTCACCTCATTTCGGGAAGAAAATCTCAGATTTAATTCCCGGAATAATGTCAGGTATTAGTTATGTTGCGCGTATAACGAGAGTAGAAATGGTTCTTTCGAAGGAACAGCTAAAGACTGTTATTATCAATGAAAGGGGGAAAAGATGGTTTAATTATCATCGAGGATATATCAATGCAGCAGTTGGAGGAAAGATAGATAAATCGAATGCAAAAAGTGTTGTATTTCTCGGTCAGCCGCGGTTGATCTTTAATCCGCCTATTAAGAAAGAAAATATACAAAAAGGTAAAGGGTGGTTGAGTAGACAGTTTATTTCATTTGATGAATTATTCGAAGGTTGGATGAAATAAGAAAAATATAGTCACAATAAAATAGGAAATATTCCATGCCCATCGAAATGAAACTCTGGCAAAAAGAGGGGGAAGCACTGCAACCATTAAACCCCGGAAAACTCGAAAGCGAACAGCAACTCGAAGAATGGATCGCTTCTGATGCATCGTTAATATCACCGGATATCCTGCTCATCGGCAAGCAGGTCCAGACACGGTACGGCGGAAAAATCGATCTTCTCGGAATGGATGAAGAGGGCAATCTGGTAATTATCGAGCTCAAGAAGGACAAAACGCCACGCGATGTTATAGCACAAGCGCTGGACTATGCGAGCTGGGTGCGAGATATCTCTGTTGAGAAAATAGAATCCATCGCTCTGGAATATTTAAAGGAAGACCTTGAATCTACATTTTCGGGAAAATTCGGAACAGAACTGCCGGATGAATTGAATTTATCCCATAAAATAATAATCATTGCTTCACATCTTGATCCGACATCGGAGAGAATCGTAAAGTATCTTTCGGAAGAACACGATCTCGATATCAATGTGGTTTTCTTTTCATGTTTTATTGATAACGATGGTAAAACGCTCATCGGAAGGTCGTGGCTTATGGAGCCGGAAGCAGTGGAAGATCGTGCTGAACAGAAGAAGGGGAGAAGAGTTCGACTTACGGTTGAGCAATTCGGTGAAATTGCCAGATCTAATGGTATTGGTGATTTATTTGATTATTTATATGAAAAACTTCTACCATTATCGGCTGGCAAGCAAAATACAAAAACTACGATTCGTTTTACTACCCACGTTGAAGGTGGAAAAAAGGCATTTATCTCAATCCATCCGAAAGAGAGTTCTGATCAGGTAGGTCTAAAGACCGATATACGTCCCGAACGAATTGCCGATGCATTCTCAGTTGATTTAAAAAAGGTTAAAGATGCATTGCCCGGCCGGGGAGAAAATGAAGAGGGATTGGTCTATGGAGAGTTTCATTATTTTAAAACAATTAATGAAATCGATAAATTTATTGATCTATTAAAGAATACAGGTAAATAAACATATCTCATTTCTTTTATTCAAGGTCCTGGAGTAGCGCTACGTGAGCATAAACAAATAATTTCGATTCCGCCCCTTCAGGGCTTGGTATTGTGTGGGTTTCGTCGTTGAATCGCAGGGCTTCACCCTGCGCTGTTGATAGCGCCCTTTCATCTATAGAAAAAAATGTCAAGAAAAAACAGTACTCCAACAACAAAAAGTTTGTTTTTTGTTTTCTGACATTCGGTCTCACATTCCCTATTTTTAAATTAGGACTCATTTGGACTAATCCTGTTCGTTGCGTTAAAAGTCTTACTTTACTCGCTTGTATTGTGCTATTCGTCTATCTGAGCTCTCTCGACCGCCAATAAACACTGATGGTACTTGGGCTACGGCAAATTCGAGTATCAATGGGAGGGGGTAACCGGGGCAATGGCATATTCCCGTAGAACGGGATTGCATGAAAGGGCTTGACCTCTCTCTCCCAGCGTCGAGACTCATCACGAACTAACGAACATACAACGACTCAATCCGATCCCTTATACTATTTAGGAAAATGTGATGTGTCTCTATGAATTTATAGTTTGTCTTTGTTCTCTGTCTGCCTCCATATATATGGACGGTAGGGGGTATCATTTTTGAGCATGCCGTAAGTAACTTTGGCAATATAGCGTGCAACATTGTTTCGTGCATTGTGCTCGGCCGTACCCTTACTCAAGAGATAGTCGTAGTACTCATGAAAGGGATTATCGTATGTAAGTGCCGAGTTTGCCGCCGTTTTGTACACCGATTTGAGTCGACGGCTGTAGCGTGGAGTCCGATACCCATAGCTGCGTTTCCCGCTAATCTTTTCAAGTTTGACCAGGCCGCAATAACTCAGGTAGTGGCCAGCGGTGGAAAAACGCCTCGCATCAATAACCGTGGCCAGAATTTTAACAGCGCCAATGGGGCCGATCCCATCCACGGCAAGAAGCCTTTTGAGATATTTGTTCCGTCGACAGAGTGCCCCAATCCTTTTCTCATAGGCTGCTTTTGATTCCCGATACAGATCGATCTGTTTGTCTACGTATTGAGTGATGAAAGGGATGGTTGTGTCTCTTCGACGGTTGTGTCCCGGACCCAGTACTCGTTCCAGAGCAGAGTTTTGGTTCAACAAGCGCACACCGGCATGTACCAAATCTTCGTAGGCACTCACCAGTCGACGCAGCATATAGAGATTATCGTTACGATGAAACACTTCCTTCAACAAACCGGCGCGCAACAGCAGACACAATTTTGCTGCGTCAATTTTATCGGTCTTTGGTCCGTCAGACAACAACCGGTTACGATACGGGTCACAGACAATTATACGATCAACCTCATTGCGCAATTCAAGATACAGCCAGTGAGCAGTCGACGTCTCCTCTATGGTAAGTATCTTTCTCCCTTGCAAGGATCGCAGATACAATTTCAACTCCTTAATATTTGCAGGTTGTTCAATCAAGGTCGGGTGCTTTTTGTGTTTTGTCAGCCGACCGATAGCCATAACCTTACAAGACCAGTCCAGGGCAATGTAATGGTCGTATTCATTGAACTGTGTCGGCTTGCCTTTGGCATAGCTGCGTGTTATCTTTTGGGTGCTCATGGGGTCTCCTTTCGATAGTGAGATGTCAACTGTCTGCGATTAGTTTCGCAACTACACCACGATACGAAAGTGAGACCTTTTTTTCTAATATACCGGGGCTTAAGATTTCTTATAAACGCAGAGTACGCAGAGTACGCAAAGGAAAATCATTACACTCTGCGACCTCTGCGTCATCTGCGTTAAAATGTATTGTGGATTTGTGATTCCGCCCCTTCA
>PWTU01000031.1 GCA_003562775.1 Ignavibacteriales bacterium | reverse complement strand
TCGTTTTTAACAGCCGAGATGAAAGCGATAGAATTTTTATTCTATCCCCCTGTTGTATCAGGCGATTATATCTCGGAAACGGTATCTGTCATTCGAAATGACGAAATCCCGGCGCCGCTTCCATTCCGTTCCGTAATAGATGACGAAGACGTGAACTTAATTTACTCTCAATTGTCGGCCGGCACTAACAAGATTATTATTCCCGGATTGATATCAAAGCAGGCACTCCAACATTCTGATAATATACTCTTGAATAAACCGGAAAAAATACAGTTTGTTTTAGCATCTCCGTTTGCCCTGCTTCTTAGTGAAAACGTAATGGGAATTGTACCGCTGATTGAATCGTTAATTGAAAAAGGCAGCACGATTTCGTATCTACGGAAACCACAATTGTCCGGCGTGACGGTGAATCCTTTTTATCCGCTCTATGAAGGCGAGCGGTTTTCCGCTGCCTACATAGATAAAAACAAATTAATGCTTGAAATGAAAGAGAGTCTAACAACTCCGGTATTTAACGTGATGGAAGACGGCGGGGAGGCATTATTTGAATTATGTCAATAAAAAGTAAAAATCATGAAACGAAGGTTATTCATAAAATCTTTAACGGCTGCGTCGGCGTCAACGTTTGTGGCTCCCTTTAATTCGCTTTCCGATAATTATAAAAAACCATCGGGCACGTACGCAGTCGTTAAACCTCCCCGCCTGCGAAAAGGCGATACGGTTGGAATTGTAGCTCCCGCAGGGTTTATATCCGACAACCATTTTGAACGTTCTATAAACAATCTCGAAGAACTTGGATTCCGCGTTAAGTACACCGACCGGTTATTTGGGCGGCATGGGTATTTCGCCGGAGACGACGAAACACGGGCGCGCGATCTGGAGTCGATGTTTGCCGATCCGGTTGTGAAGGGAATATTCTGTGTGCGCGGTGGTTGGGGCTGCGCACGCATTTTACCCCATTTTAATTTCGATATTGTGAAAAAGAATCCCAAAGCATTTATCGGTTTTAGCGACATAACCGCCTTAAGCTATGCACTGTTCGTCAAAACGGGTCTGGTTACATTTCACGGCGTCAACAGTGCAACATCATTTAACGAATATACCACCGTAAACTTCAAACGGGTTTTGGTTAATCCTGCGCCCGGAACAAAGTTGTATGCCGCCGATGAAGAACGCACCGGGAGTGAATACCAGATACGGGTAATTCGCAGCGGTACGGCAACCGGACAACTGGTTGGCGGAAATTTATCGATCATGGTATCAATGCTCGGTACTCCGTACGATATCGATACGACCGGGAAGCTGATTTTTATCGAAGAAGTCCGCGAGGAGCCCTATCGCATCGACCGGATGCTGACGCAAATGAGAAAGGCAGGTACATTCTCCGGTGCAGCAGGTGTTATCCTGGGAGTATTCCGTGACTGCCATCCACGCAATGAAGACTCTCCCGGTTTCTCTTTACAGGAGGTGTTGTACGACCGGCTACACGACCTCAATATACCGGTTATTTACGGCATGTCGTTCGGACACATAGTAAACAAGCTGACATTTCCTGTGGGGATTCGTGCAGAACTAAATACCGTGCACAGGCAAATAACCCTGCTTGAGGAAGCGGTGTTACCAACGGATTAAAATAATATTTCAGGAATTTAATTTCTCACACAACGAACCGAAAAACCGCTGCGTTTATCGAAACGATTTCGTGATATTACCGATTCATTGAAAGATAGTTGCCTGTTCCACGAAAACATTTTGCTGAAACCCGGCAGAGACGGCCAGAAATAAGCATTGTTTCCTTTGCCGCCAAAGTCACCATTCAAGCTCCGGTAACCGCCCGGCAACGCCGAAAAACCGCTTTCGTTTGTGGCGCCGGTATTCGGACTGTTCCATCTCGGGTGTGGATCGGGAACCGTTCGTGTAGATTTGATTTTTCCGCCCTCGTTTGTTCCCCGTGAGCCCTCTTCATCGGCGCCTTGTTGAGACAGACCCAAATACGTCTCAAGTTGTTTCCATTCATCATCGCTCGGTACATGCCAACCCGGTGGACATATCTCACGCTGATCCGCTACTGCATACCAATTGTACAGTTTACCGTATGTGTCATCGTTCGCAGGATCGTTTTCATAATATGCCCACGCACCGGTGTACAAATTATGCCATTCCGTATCTTCGGTTATATGCGGTATTACATCACCGTTCCGGTATCTGGTTGTCCGGAGGTTTTCCATCATCCACAATTGGTCGCCTATTGTTATAAATTTATATACATTACCGTCGATATCGATAACAGTTCCGGTACTATGATCGCGTTGTTCGGTCGTAAATTTAACTTGATCTCCATAACCAGTTCCGGCGCTATTCGTCGCGTACGCTCTGACATAATAGGTTGTTTCAGGTTGCAAGCCGGTTATTGTGCTCGTGAATGGACCCGTACCGCTGCCATCGGATGTTTTATTATCGTCAAGTATCGGATTCTCCGACGTACTCCATACAACACCACGCACGGTCACTGTTGATATACCGCAATCGATGACCTCACCACCTCCCGTTGCAGTATTTTGAGTAATTTCGGTAATTTCCGCGGTTTCAACCACCGGTATACCCGTCCGCCCCACAAATATTGTTATAGTTCCCCGTGAATCGAGCGCACCGTCGCTCACAATCGCTGTAATTTCATATTCTGCGTCTGCCTCACTAACCGGTGCAATCCATTCGACCGATGGCTTGTCGGTATCGCCGTAGAAATATCCATCATCTGCATTCCAGGAATAATACAGTTTGCTTTTACCGGGACTCGTAGCGTCGACAATAATCCGAACAGTATCACTGCACGGCAGTCGATTTGTGGGTGATGTAGCCGGATTCGATTCAATGCGATTTATTACCGGGGGGTTAAATTCTTTTTCACTATCTAAAACACTATCACATGATATAAGCGTAAAAGCAATAACCACAAAAATTATTTTATAATAATTCATAACATCATTTTCGTTCTATTTTAAAAACCGACGCGATATAAAAAGATATGCCAGTCTGAATATTTACCGTATTGTTAAACGTCGGTTCTATATATATAATAGACAAAACTAATATCATTTTCAATATTGAAACTATTCAGCTCCGTTGGAAATTTTATAAAAAAACTGTATTATGTACAATATTTCTAAGTATTGACCTCAGTATTTTTATTATTTAATCGGCTCGGAAGAATCGACTATGTTTATTCTATTATTTTTCAGACTTATACTCGGTGTAATTTTTTTGGTAACCGGGATATCGAAGATCCCGATATTCGATGCATTTGCGTATAGTATTACCGAACTCGTTCCCCTTTCGGGAACCGTTCTGACAGTCACGGCGATTGCGGCAATCGCGTTCGAAATTATTGTTGGATTGACATTGATATTCAATAAGTGGACGCAGCTATTCAGCGGCCTTCTCGCGCTCATGCTCATCACATTTATCGTGATGCTTTCTTCCGCGCTGTTCAGATATGAATCGTACATCTGTACGTGCTTTGGAGTACTGGGACTGAAACTGCCGGTCAAGGAGCAGATCTTAGTCGATATGGTACTTCTCGTTATGACATTGCTCGTATTTTTTTACAGTCGCACTGAGTCAAAGATTTTTGCACAAATCAGGCAGCATTCCCAAAAGATTATAGCTTCGGTGGTTATCCTCAGTATTATCTGGGCGGGGTTAATTCTTGTTCAACCGCGGATGATCTTCGGTGAAAAACCCGAGATCACTATCAACACACAAATGGTATTTAACGCAATACCTCATCGGGACTCATTTCATTCGCATCTTGTATTTATGATAGATATGGCAGATTTTCTCTGTCCGGATTGTGTTGCTGATTTTGTCGGAATGGCTGAACGCATAACTGAACGGCCGCCCGAAGTTTCCGATAACGTTTTCATTCTTGTAAAGCGTGTTGATTTTATGGAAACGGATGAACAATACGAAATTATCGAAGAATGGCGTACAGAGCATGATTATCCATTTCCCTTGCCCATAGATACAAATGATATATTTATACGGGCGGGATTTGATAAGTCCACCGCATTGCTGTATACCGGTCTCGGTTCGCTTGAAGATATAGAGACGTTTCCCATGGGATCACGAAGAAGAAACGAGATTCTTGATAGATTCCTGCGGTCATTCGGTAATTAACCGCTATCGGTGAAGTCGGTCCCTGATAGTCGATAAAAACTATACGGTGTTGTATCACATCGTCGAGTGAGAAAATCACATATCCGTCTTCAATGCGGAAGTCGATATCGGTCATCTGGATTTCCCGGTCGCCGTAATCGACCGGCTCCGTCACGACGGGTTGCCGGGCTATCACATTTATTATGCAATTATTTTTTCTTCTACTTTTTAAAACACCACCGATGCCTCACTGTGACCCCTTCGTGCGAATGCGGACATCCTGAATCCCGACGAGTCGGGTAAGAATCGAGCGGCGGACTTTTTCAGCGAGAACTACTTATGTCAGCAATGTACGATTCCGCTTCTTTTATTTCATCGACTCCTTCATACCGTTTAAACTCTTTTTCATCTCCCCGTTCTATTTGAATGATCAACAATGGAACGTAACGAGCGTTATGCTGCACCCCATATCGATATCCAACCGGATTACGCATATTGTAAGAGTATATGGGAATGTTGTACTCCTCTTTCAGATAATCGATAAAGGGAGCTATCTCCTGACAGGCGGGACAATGCGGAGTGTAAAAATACATAATCGCATATGTTTCTTTTTCCGCCGGTATTTCCTGCAGTGTCATCAATCCGAGTAATAATGAGAGTATTATATGCATTGGAAGTTACTCCTGTTGTCTGTATATAAAAAATGTAATAAAATCTAATCCTCCGTATGAGATTCCGGTTTTTTAATTATTTCTGCAAAAAACTGTTCCGCCTCTCTTATCTGATCGATGTTCTCATAACGTTTAAACTCCCGTTCATCCCCACGGTCTATCTGAATGATCAATGTCGGTACATACCGGATTTCATGCTGGATTCCATATTGAAGGCCGACCGGATTACGCATATTATATGCGTATATACGAATGGCATATTCCTCACGCAAATAATCGATAAACGGTTCGATCTGATCACAGGCGGGGCAATCGGGAGTATAGAAATACATAAATATATATGTTTCTTCCTCTGCCGGCTTCTCCTGCACCACCATCACGCCGAGGAATATGCTAAATATTAGATAGATCATGAATTACTCCTGTAAATTAGAATATAGTATTTTTATTACACTTCTACTTATAATAACATATAAATTCTATATAATGCTAATCCCACCAGCACAAGTGCAAATATCTGTGCAAGCGTTTTCGATTTTACTTTGCTTGCCATAAACGCCGCCCCCATTTGTGCCCCGATGACCGCAACAATTGAAGTAATGATAACAATTGTCCAGTCGAGTTGTTTATTCGGTAGCTCTGTTAAATCGCTTTCACTTTTGGGTTTTACAAATGCCATGCGATATGCAAGAAATATTAGTACTCCCACAAATATCCACCACACGGTTGTTTCATCGACAAACCTGAGATTGATTGATGATTTTGATAAACAACCTTCTTGATTCCATTTTATACCTATTGCTCGATCGGTTGCAGAATTATTTTGGCTTCCTTAATTGATGGTACACGACCAGCCATTGCTATCTTTCCATCGATTAATACTGCGGGCGTGATGCGGATACCTAACTGCGCCATCTCCTTCACGTCAGAGACGTGAGATACATCTGCATCAATATTAAGTTCCTGTGCTGCATTGATCATTACTTTCTCTGTTTGATGACAACGTGGACAACCCGGTCCTGCTATTTGTATTTTCATTGTTTTCACTCCTTTGTTAATGTTGCAGATTGATTTGTACCAACCGCTCTCCCGAGCGGTGTAGACCGCCGTCAGGCGGTCTTTTATACGTCGTAATCGATTACACGACTCTGGGGAGTCGTTCTAAAGTATAAAATTTCCAAAGAACCAACCAACCAGTGTTCCGAGAACAATAATCGTTGGTACATACACAAGCGCTTTTTTAATTCCAAAAATTCGTGCAATTGCCAGCCAGTTCGGGAGACTTATCCCAGGACCGACGAGCAGCAAGGTAAGCGCCGGACCTGCCCCCATACCAAGTCCCATCAGCGTATCGACGAACGGCGCCTCGGTCATTGTTGCAAAGTAACTCACCGCACCGATAAGCGTTGCGAGGAACGATGCAAGCATACTGTTACCGCCGAGCCAGTCCTGCACCCATTGCTCGGGAAGTATAGCACCGATAATCCCCACAAGAAATACGCCGCCGAGTAGGAGGGGGAATATTACTTTCACAAACCACCATGTTTCCCGGAGCCAGGTTTCTATCAAATCACGGGCTATGAACTTCCACGCGTATCCGATAACGAGTAGTGTTCCTGCTCCCCAGACATATATTTTATGCAGGTATGGCCCCTCCTGCACAAGATAGTTCGGTGCAAGTAAACTTAATAAAATTAATCCGATAAGACCGAGATCTTTTCCCGCGATTATTTTTGGTTTTTCAGCCGTAACCGGTTCACCGCCATCTTGCATAGTTGTCATTTCACGTCGTTCTTTTGAAAATACAGCCCTCATTATATATCCGACGGCAAATGCCACGAGCAGTGCACCGATAATCCGGACAACCACCATTTCACCGCCGAGAATACTGCCGGTATAAACGAGAGCAAGAACATTGGTTGCCGGTGCTACCCAGAGAATGATAAAGGCAACACCGATCCCCGCTCCGGCAAAATACAATCCACTTGCAACGGGGATGACCGTGCAGGAACACGCGGCAACCAGAAAGCTGGCAGCAGCCGCAATTGCGAATGCTTTAAATATATTTGCCCGTTCACCAAGGTGGTCGAGTATAGCTTCGCGGTTTACAAATGTGACCATCGCACCTGCGAGTAAAAATGCTGGTACGAGACACGTGAGCGTATGAGCGAGGATGTAGTCTTCAAGAGAAAGCCACCCTGCGTGCAATAAATCAATAATCATAGTACTAAATCCTGTGTTTCATCTTTATTAAAATTAAAAAGTGTTTCTTAATATTGAGAATATGAGCAAGCACTCATATAGATTTTCAAAAAAATATAACACCCGATTACGCAAACACTTCAGTCTGTTTTTCCAGTTTGGCCTTTGCGATATCTGCGGCTATATCGAGCAGCCTATAAATCCGTTTATCGGCGATATCATAATTGGTGCGCAAACCCTCCTTCCAGGACCGCAAAACACCGCTTTTTACGAGGATTTTGAGGTGTCTGGACAGGTTCGATTGTTCCATACCCAACGCCGGCGCGATTTCGCAGTTGCAGTTTATACCATATCGTATCTTTTCCAGGATACGGATCCGGTTCGGATGTGCTATCGCAGATAAAATTTCAGCTTGAAAATCGGCGGCTGTGTTCATACCTCTCTCCATATATGAGTAATTAACCATGAATATATATTGCAAATAATGTGCCAAATTATTTTCATTGAACCAACCAATTTACGGCTTTGAGTTAAGTATATATTTAATAATAAGAAAGATTACTATCGTACTGAATAAAGAATCAAACGCCAGCGACAAAAATCAAAATACATTGATCTTTCAATTGAATCAATCGAGAATCCATCGGTATTCCCAATGGTATACGAACCGGGAAGTAATTATTTTTAGTGATGATTCGTGGCAATTATTTTGCTTTTTGTTCAAAGTTTTAACTATTGAGTCACTGAAAAAATTACATTTACTTCAATTCACCGATAAATTTAGTGAATTCACCCTTTATCTGATCACGTACTTTCCTGTATAACGGGAGTACTTCATCATCGGTACCCTGTGCCGCTGCAGGATCCTCAAAACCGATATGGATTTGTTCTTTCACATCTCCGGTAAATACCGGACATGTTTCTTTTGCATTATCACACACGGTAATAACGTAATCAAACGGTTGCGATATATATTGATCGACAAGTTCCGGTTTGCCGGTTGAAATATCGACGCCGTCTTCCTCCATTACTTTTACTGCAAGCGGGTGTACTTTTTCAGCGGGCGCCGTACCGGCGGAGTACACTTCCCAATCGGGTTTGAAGTGTTTAATATATCCCTCCGCCATTTGTGAGCGGCAGGAGTTACCGGTGCAGAGAATGAGTATACGCATAAAATGAGTCCTTTTGTTGATTATCTATAAATGAGTATTTATTTTAATAATGTATCAATATTCAGGTAATCTTGCAAAACTTTTCGAATCAAAACTAGATCGGAGGGCTGGCATATCTGTAGTCAATACAACATCCCCCACCCTTCCTCCCGCTCCGGTAGGAACGGCACGATCTACTTTCAGATAATCTTCAACAAAACACCAAGGACAGGTCATAATAATGATCTGATTCCACTTTGCTTTCGGGTACGAGTGCACCAAACCACAATCCGACGATGATTACAACCAGATATATAACAACCTGAAATTTTTCATCGGTATGATATTGGATTCAGAATTTTCGGAAAGGACTCATAATCGTTTGATATTTTTCATGATTTCACTGACAATCGACTTAGCATTGTGATACTCGATATCGAATACATATCGATTCATTACTCCAAAATGCATACACACTTTATCGACAAGACCTTTACGAACCACCCACAGCATCGGTTTTTTTGAGTAATTAAAAATTTGCTCAATTGTTTCAGCCCAGCATTCTCCTTTCAACTCAAATGGACCGACTTCATCGATTATAATGAGATCAGCATCATTTATTGCGTCAGGGGAAAGCGCCTGCTTGCCGAGATTGAGTCCGTTATCAAAAAATTCAAACCCGCCTAAGGCGGGTAGTGTGGAGGGAAATGATTTGGAACGGCGTTGACACAGAAGGGCTTTATCTCCCGTCCGTACATCCTGGACAGAAAACCCAATCTTACGACCGTTTCTCATTATTGCCGGCGCCTGGATACCCGCTATTCGAAATCCCCTTCCCTGAAGTCCGGCTATAACCTGATACAAGATCGAACTTTTACCGCTATTTTGTTTACCGCTTAAGATAAATATATTGTTCGAGCGATTTTGCTGCTGGCGTACTACCGACAACCAGTCATCGAGTTTGTTTATCATTTCTGACAAAACACGCACCGGATTTCGCCACTGCGTACCCTTCGGGAGTTCGGCAATCATATGCGGTACTACATTGAATACAACTTGCATTATATTAGTGAAACGGTGCAGCCCGAGGCGGGCTGCCGACTGCAGCAGATGAGGATTTCCCAGTTCTCTGCTCATCGCATTAAATCCGATAACGATGAACAACGCCCGCATACTCATTTCCAGGCCGATCTGAAAACCTTCCACAGAAACAAATGTGGAATTTTTATTTTCTCCCAGGAATATTCCCGTGAGGGTCGTTAAAACAATTAATCCTATCCAAAAAGCCGGTTTGTAGATAACCGGCGAAAGAATGTTTCGCTCTGTGAAGAAAATAATTCCCGCATACAAAAATAATGCACTCATTCCCAATGTAAAAGGATAGTTAAAGACGAGATATAAACCGGCGCCGAGTGATATAAGATGAATGAGAATTTTGACCGGTGAATAGTTACTGTTAGTATTTAATGCAGTACGAGCCGGGAATCGTTGTACGGAGTGGCTCAAGTC
Source organism: Ignavibacteriales bacterium (assembly GCA_003562775.1). Taxonomy (GTDB): domain Bacteria; phylum Bacteroidota; class Ignavibacteria; order T3Sed10-11; family T3Sed10-11; genus T3Sed10-11. The sequence continues at coordinate 8,177 of PWTU01000031.1, read as the reverse complement.
GATTTGGATTGTATCTTTGTGTTGAACCGATTTTCGGCCTATATACATACCGATCACACTTGTCGCACAACCGAAGACAAAAAAAACCGAAAAAACCGCAATAAGCGGTATCCAAAACTCTTCAACAGGCAGATGAAAATATCCAAAAAAAGTATCCACAATACTCTGGTACAATTCTATAAGTGTGGCGCCATAGACCACGAGAGCGGTAAGAATACGTTGTACAAGATTCCACATCATTGCACATCCTCCGCCGACCAGATATCCGGCCATATTGCTTCCGAAAATATAAACACTGCCATATATCAGAAATGACTGCATTGCGATTGCGATCATCGGGCCGAAGATGACCGGACTCGGCGAGAGTAGTTTAAGTGCGGCACAGATTAATCCGGCGCGCCAGATAATACGCCGCTCACGCCACATGTGTTGTGAAGCAATCAAGAGTATTATGCCGATTGCGGTGAGGAGATTACCTGCAAAAGGAATTCGCAGATTATGAAGAAAGCTGCCGAAAACAATTTCCGACGCTCCCCACAATCCGCCTATCACTGCAGCTTTAAGCCATATATCGTGGACGTTTTTATTCATCAGCACGTGTGTTAATTAACGTCTGCTACGTGGCTTCTTTATTGATCATAATTATTGTCTCACGATTCTTCCAGCATACCGTATCACTTATTTTGTAGTATATCATCAGCCCAGCTCAGCGCCGCCATCATTGAAGGAAATCCTATCGTCGGTAAAGCGAGTAGAATTGCCTGATAGATTTCTTCCTTCGTTACCCCTGCTTCAAGAGCTCTGCGAACATGCGAATGAAGTGCACCTTCGAGTTGTGCGCCTGCAGATAAACCGATTTTTATGAGGGCGCGGGTCTTTTGGTCCAACGGACCCGCGGCGTGAACCGACTCGCCAAGCTTTTCGTATGCATTAAAAATATCAGGATACTTATTTTTGAATTCTTCGAATTTCTTTGGTAGTTGTGACATCGTACTTTTTAACCTCCTGAAAGATTTGCATAATCTGAAATTTCTCGTAGACATATTACAAGTCCCAGGTAAAAATCGTTGTCTGTTTCCTGCAACAATCTATTGGAGAATGCACTTATAAATGGAATAAAATACAGCGAATAAAATTGAGTGTACAATGCATGCAATATACCGTATTTATTTTCGCTATCGCGAACATCCGGATTGTTTATTGTGGTTACCAGATAATACGCAAACTCCAGTTCCACGGCAATATGATCGGGTAATTCAGTAAACTCCTTATCAATAGCTAATCCGGCTTTTCGGTAGAGCTGCATTACTTCCCGTGTTGTTTCCCCCATCACCTCGCCGGTTTTCTCAAGATAATACGAACCGTAGGGAGGAACGGCGACACCGAACGGACCGATAAATAACCGGGTATACTCAACCTGTAATTCCTCTATTGAATACTTTTTTACCGCTTCTTTCATCTGCAAAGCTCCCCGGTACGTTTCACCGGAAACATCCTTAACTAACGATGCGAGCGTACCGGGAAGATCATTCTCAATGAGTATTTCTTTCTCCGGTTTATAAAAACAGGCAGCGAGTAGTTTAAATATATCTGCATGTAGCTGTTGAGTGTTGTTGTTTACTTTTTCACTACTCACGATCGTTCCGGCCCGTAACTTCTGATGTAATAGATATTCGGTCCTGTACCTTCTTCACCTTCTGTAAGAAATTCACCTTTATTATTTTTAAATCTTCTTGCAGGATATTTATCAAGAAGCTGGCGGACTTCACTCGCCGGATCGTTCAAATCGCCGAAGATACGGGCACCTGCGATACATGCTTCAGCACACGCGGGAAGCATATTATTCGAAACCCGGTGATGACAGAACATACATTTCTCCACGATGCCGTCGCGACGAACATCGCTATAATCGGGATGTTTGTATCGCATTCTATCCGGCGGCTGATTTCCTGCTTTCCGCGCAACGTCGGCGCCCGATGCGGTACCGCCCGGTATCAGTTCCGTTTCATCGTTATATACTTCGTGCGGATAAACATCTAACTCATTAAAACTTATCACACTATATTCCGCATTGTCGTAATCCAGATTATCGGAACTGTACGAACATTCAAATTGACACATCTGACATCCGATACACCGTTCGCTGTTGTGCACAACAATGCCGTCTTTATTTTTATACATTGCTTTGGGTTCAACAGGACAGACTTCAACACAAGGTGCATTCGAACAATGATTACATTGAACGACGAATGCTTCGAAACGTGCGTTCGGATAAGTGCCGGTTGTGCGCGTTATAATATCCGTCCAGTTAAACGATTGACCGCGTGCTCTGTCCGGTGTGTTGTTTTGCGATTTACATGCAAGAATGCATGAATCGCATCCTATACACCGGTGTGTGTCGATAACCATTCCATATTGAGGCATAGGTTTATTCCTCTACTTATTTTTTCACTATTACACTTTTTCTATTTTTACACCTGCATACCCGCCGTTCCGTGCGGAGCTGCCTGACAGGCGATCGTATTCGTCGGGAAGTATATCGTTATTATTACCACCTCTCGGTTCAAAAGCGTGGTAATCTTTCGCTGCAATTCTTCCGTATGCCCAGTGTCCCTGACCGAATGCTTTCGCAGCGGTTCCCGGTCGGGTTCCTTCCCAGATCTTCGCCGTTGCGATGAAACTTCCCGTGACTGAGGAGACTTTCACTTTATCGCCGTCACTGATACCAAGCTTTTCTGCATCGATAGAATTTAATTTGACAACATCATCCCATCGTTTGTCACCCGGGTCGGAATGTTTGAACTCGAAGTACCATTTAATGTTTTGACTTCTTCCTTCACGGTTCAGACGGGATTTATAATCTATGAAATCGAGCGGGTACTCCTCTCTGCTTCCAAATCGTAACGGCGGTTCATAATGGGGAACAAACGCCGATTCTCCGCGTGCCGTGTAGTTGCATGTTTCGAGAATATCATCGACGGTGGTGTTATGTTTCTCTGCGTGTTCGGTCAGTCCTTTCTTCAGTGTCTCGCTATAGAACTCGAACTTTTTCGTGACCGTTTCGAAATTATCCCATTTCTTCCTGAATTCATACGGTCCGAAATTCACAACGCCCTTCTTCTTAAACTCTTCCCATCCACCGATAGTATCGTACGCCGGTTTTGTTCTGACCTTAGTTACAACCTCGGCAAAGTGTGTTCCGTCTTTTGGTGATTCTCCTGTTTCCGGATCTTTGAATTCATTCTTCAGGTAGTCCAGTAAATTCGACCATCCCTTTGCCGCTAATTTCTCACCGAGCATCCAGACGATTTCCGTTTCATCCATCTTTACATCCCACATTCTCTTAATGACCGGCTGTTGAATTGAAATATGCGAATGAAGATTTGCTTTACACGTTTGCGCCGTTAATTTTTCCGTTGCGTGATGAGCTGCCGGGAGCACGATATCGGCAAACTGTGTCATTTCCGATGCGTGGGTAACGATGTGTGCGAAGAACGGTACTTTCGCCATTGCTTTATCCCACCGCTGTCCTTCCTGACCGGTGAAGTTAAAGTTATTCCAGTATCCGATTGCAACCTTGATATCGTATGGATCTTCGTTCAGAATCGCGTTGGCAACATTATTTGTAACCACGCCGCTACCGGGCACTCCCCTCGCAAGTGCGGGGAAATTTTTATATCCCCGCTGATCGATCTTTTTATGAGCGCGTCCGGCCTTAGCAATCTCATCAAGATACGGATCATCGGATGGCTGCGATGCTGCACTTACCGACGGATGGCGGAGCGTTCCGCCCTCGCGGTCTACCGAGCCGAGCAAACCGTTTAACGCGTGAATTGCAATAGCGGAATATGTACCGCGCGGACTCATTACAGGTCCCGGTCCGAGCCACACAGCTACGTGAGGTGCAGCGTTGCCCATTCCTTCTGCAACGCGGATAATTTGCTCTTTCTTGATGCCGGTAATTTTCTCCGCCCATTCGGGTGTTTTATCTTTTAGCTCGATATTCCACCATTTGATGAGCCCATAGGTATATCGTTCATTAAAAGTATCTTCTTCAATTGTTGCGTTTGCTTTAAACCGGTTTTGTCCGTCGTTGAAATCGCCGACGAACTCTTTATTCCATAATCCTTTAGTTAGGATAACGTGAGCAATAGCTGAGGCAAGTGCACCGTCTTCACCCGGCTTCACCGGAATCCATTCGTGTGATTTAATAGATGACGTATTCAACCGCGGATCGATGGTAACGACCGTTGCGTTATCGAGTACTTTCCCGAATTTTCTCATTGCGTTCGGTAACTGCCGGTTTGAACTCACCGGATCGACTCCCCACAAGACAAGATACTTTGTACGGTCGAGATCGTAATCGCGGTATCCCCAGAATCCTTCCGTAAAATATGATCCCATCTTTTCCGCTTCAGCGCATATAGCGCTATGGGATATATTATTCGGCGATCCGAATATTTTCGGAAGCGAGCCGTATAATATTCCGTTCTGGTAAGTCGAGTACCGACCGCGCATCACGAGGAATTTATGCGTTTCGTTGTTCTTCCGGAGTTCCATCATTTTATCGGCAAGCAAATCGAGCGCTTCATCCCACGAAACGGGGACGAACTTAGGATCGATTCCTCTGCCTTTTTCGGGATTCGTACGCTTCAGGGGTACTTTAATTCGGTCAGGATCATATACCTGTTTTGGGATCATGTGACCCCGCGGACAAACATAACCGCTGTTCGCTTTTGCATATTGGTTGCCGCGAACACGAACTGCCCGTCCGTCCTGTACATAGATCTCTATGGGACACCACGTGGTACATCCCTGACAGGTCGACGGTATCCACTGGCCCCCCAGTGAAGCAAGTATCTCGCTCCCTATTGCTGCTTTGGTAAATGCATTGAGCGTCGGTACGGGAAACAACGCTCCCGCAGTACCGACGAGAGCCGTCGTTTTGATAAAATCACGCCGTTTAATTTTCATTGGTACAATCTCCTTTGTTCAGTAGAATCATCGGTAACGATAAAAAAGCGTTAACCGTGCAACAATATCGGTATCTTTCGAAAAGGTTTCATTGCTTTTTTGTGAGAACGCGTTTATCCAGATGTTCGGCATTATCCAGATATTCGGTACGGGTCGGTAATCGAGACCGAATAAGAGAAAGGTTTCGGTAAACCCGGTGTCGTCTATCTTTGTGTCGGGATTAAAGAAATCGACTCTGCCGAATGCATTTAACTTTTCGGCAATCGGTGCGCGGGCAAAAAATGTTAATCCGAACGGAGTACGATCCTGCTCGTTGGGACCTGCACTGTGTCGTGTTTGATGAACGATTTCAGTTCCGATTGTAAAATTATTAGTTCGATATGCGGCGAAACCTTTAAAGGTGGTACGGTCGAGTGATCGGTAGGCAGGATCATCGGGTGTCATCCAGCGGTCGACATACGCTTCGAGCAGCAGTCCCTTTACCGGTTCGGCGTTAACCATAGCGTACACGGTTCTGAAGTCCTTATCTTCATACTGCAGTGTATTTCGTGTGCCGTAAAGAACGGCGTAGCCGACGTTACCTTGCTGTGATAAGGTTCCCCGCATAGCGATGCCAATATCGGTGGATGTACCTAATCCTCGGAAATCGGTAATCGTTTTTTCGACTGATCTGTATCCCCATACACTTTCAGGATAACCCATTGACCATGATGGCGTCGGTACCCTGCCGAAGAATACATCGTGACCCTGAATAATATTTCGCCATTGTAAGTAGGCGGCTTTCACAAACAGTGTATGACTGCTGCCGGTGAATGTTCCGTCATTTCCTTCGATAAGAAAACGTGCGAAGAATTTTTCAGAAATATCCTGATCGTAGTAAAGATAAAAGCGTCTGAATTGAAGTGCGGTCATTCCCTCTTCCACATCTGCATATTGTGAACGGGATACAGCTATGTCACTACCCTGTATCTTGTGAAAGAAATCTCCGAACGCATAACCGTGGACGGTTCCCTGTGACTGGGCACCGGTTGTGAGAAGAAGCGATGCGATTAATAAAACAACGAGTCTGCAGTAAATCATCGGGCGTAACTCCTTTTAATTATTTCAATAAGGAATTAGTAATAGCTTGTTGTCAACGTATCAAGATGCTTTTTGCTTCAGCCCGTTTTCGATGACCTGTTTTATATTGTGGGGAAAAGATTCGTCTATTTGTGCAAGACTTTTATTCCTGAACTCATGAATTAAATGTGTTTTACATCCACGCCAAATATCGTGAAGGGGACATGGATTTTCGTCATCGCATACAGGAAATCCGATAATACATTTTTCAATGAATTGATCTCCATCGACTGCACGAATCACATCCATTAATCGTATTAGTTCAGGTGGTTTACCGAGAAGAATTCCGCCATATACTCCTTTTTTTGATTCAATCAAACCCGATCGTGAAAGAGGAGCTAATACTTTGCTTAAATAATGACGGGGTATTTGCATATCTTGAGAGATATCTTCTAACAAGATCGGCTTATCCGATTTATTCCGGGCAATGTATATCATCGCCTGGAGTGCATATTCACAGGTTTTGCTAAACAGGACTGATTTCATAGCTTAATCTTGATAAGTTGACATTATTGTCAATATTCAATAATCGTGCCAGCAAAAAAGTGGAAAAACAGTGTAATTTGGAGGGAAGTTTCTTATTGTTAAAAAATTCCGTATTTAACGATTTTCAAAAATAAGATTGTTGAAAATTACTGAATCACAGATATCTTGCCTGCTTCAATGGTTACCTGTATCGTATCCTTCTCTATTCCTTTCAGGGCGGCGATAATAGTATATTCACCTTCCGGTAATCGTATTTTCTGAGGTACGCTTAAACTCCGTGAAATATACCGGATCAGTTCGCCATCGATTGAAAAGATGCTATACGGTTTGTAATACGCAAGCTCCATATCACTGTTGGGATTTTCAACAGTATAATTGGTATATACCTTTACAAATCCCGTTGTAAGTGGGTGTGTCGTCGTATCATCGGCTGTTCCCGGCTGGTTTGTCAAACCAATTAAAAGAATGAGACCGATGATAAATTTGTGGTATATCATACTGATTACTCCTGTATTATTATGATTGAATTATTTTAATCTAATATACTCAATCATCATTACATCAATATTAGGAATATGTAATCAGTATGTAACCATTTTTAATATCGTTAAGAAGGTTGTCGTATACGAAAGGATCACATATCATATACCCATTACTATCCAACATTTTCATTTCATCTTACATTATTATTGTTTCATTAAGGTGGGGGTTATCCAAAATGTAGGGCGAAATGACATTTCTCCCTACAAAAATCGGCGAATACAAGTTGAAACCAATAGATGTATTTTTATCCGTAGCAATGTTCTTTACTTTTTGGACAACCCCCACAATTTGCTAGCACGATGCAGCCGGTGCCGCTGTAGCAGAAAAATCAAATCCGGTTATTTCGCTAATCGCTTGATTGCAATCCTGCAGAATTACCATCAACTCCTGCTGCTTCTGCGCGTACTCCTGTGTTACCGGATGCGTATTAATCTGCTGCTGAAGCTGTTTGATCGTGTTGATTTCTTCCTGTGTCACCGATCCCGTTGCCTGCTTCTGCTGAAATTCTTGTGCAAGTCGCGTAAATCTCCCATATAATTCAGATACTTCCGGGTCGTTATTAAATTTCTCCTGCGCCGCTTGAAAGTCCTTTACTTCCTTCGATGAATTGAGATACCGGACAAACTCCTCGGCAGCAAGTTTTAAGTTCATGTCTAACATTTTGTTCTCCTAAGTAACTTTCTCTTAACTAATATAATATCGAACTCTATGAATAATGGATTTTTCGAGTTTGCAGTTTCCGGTTTTCAGTTTACAGTTTCCAGTTGCACTCACCGCGAGTTTGACAAACTGAAAACTGGAGACTACAGTCTGGAAACTGAATTTAACAGCACCCGCCGGCGGGCTTCGTCATATCCGCAAAGTCGAAGCCGAGCTTATCGGTCATAAATTGGTTCAGTTCTTTTAACTGTGCAACCAGTTCATCCTGCGCCTTGAAGAATTCTTTCAATGTTTTGTTTTCCATCATCTGTTTACGCATATCTTCCAGACGCTGAATATCATCCTGTTGTGCACCACCCCAGCTTTGCATCATCTGCAGTTGCTGCTGCGATTGC
>PWTU01000190.1 GCA_003562775.1 Ignavibacteriales bacterium | reverse complement strand
GTGTTCCTCCCTCTTTTCGCTCTTCGAGTGAAATGGTACCGTTATATTCTTTTATAATAGATTGTGCACTTAATAATCCGATCCCCGTTCCGTCAGTTTTCGTTGTTACGTGTGTGTGAAACAATTGATCCCGTATCTCCGGCGGTATCCCGTCACCTGTGTCTTCGATCAAAATAACAATCGAATCATCACTTTTCTCGGTAGTTATCATAACGTTTCCCTCATTGCCGCATGCATCTACCGCATTACATACAACGTTTTCGATTGCTCGCCGTAGTTTATGATTTTCTGCCTGTACAAACAAAGCTTCGACGGCATAGTTGGATTCAATGCGGATACGTTTGCCGGGCAAATCCCTGTAATTACGGACAACGGTATCGATTAGTTCATGCACGTTGACCGGTTTAATTTCCATCTTTGAGCTCGATCTGGCGTAATTCTGTGCCAGATCCTGCAGATAGTGAATACTTTCATTTACTGTTTCTCTTCTTTCTTTAAATATACTTACCAGTTCCTCCGGATTAGAATCGGCGACCTCACTCCAGTGTTGCATCACGTTGCGTATCGGTATAAAACCATTTTTTATATCGTGATTCACCTTGCGTGCAATTTCAGCAAAGGCAGCTTTTTGTTCGGCAATTGCCAGATCAAGCCGACTTTTTCGCAACCGTTGCACCATTGTCTTTAACGCATCATTGAGTATTCCGACCTCATCGTTACTTTTAACAACAAAGATATCGTCAAGCGAATCAAGCGATATATCCGATGCTTTATTTGCGAGACGACGAAGCGGCCGTGCTATATTGCCTGCCTGCCAGAAAGCAAGGATAATGACAAATATAATACCGACAATTGTTATTGCAGCAATCTTTTCATTAAGAGTTTGAAGGAGTTGTAAATGTTCTTTCCGGGAATGTAATAGGTATATTCCACCGTTTGCTGTCGTGTCTCTGCCGGCTACCGATGCCATCAGATGTGAAAAAGAGTATTCTTCCTGTAATGCTTCAGGCGGATCACTTGCTTCCTCGGTCAGATCAAATTCCGTGAGAACGGCGGGCTCGACACGCCCCGGATCTGATGAAAGAAAATGATCAGGTGTACGCAGCAATACAATATTGCGTGCATGGGCCTGTAATCCCCTTAGAAACAGTTCGTTTACCTCGATACCTCCAACGACATAATAGGTGCGATTCCCCACTCTGAAGGTTTCCATTGCAGAAAGGCACAGTATATAACCATCGGGATGATCAAACCGCACAAAAGTAATTCCCGTATCGGATTCAACGATATTTCTAACTAAACCGGCTGCATTACCACCGAATGCACTCCTATACTGCCCTAAACTGAGTACCACACCATACTCGTCTATAATTTCAAGCGCCTGTAATCCCATAGTTGCCATATACATCGGTGCATAGTCTACAATATAAGGATGATTGAGGTTATTAAGCACGCTTGCCTGTAAACGAAATTCGTAATCCTCCTGAATTCTCAATACAAGTTGCCGGAGCTGTAGTTCTATGGCTTCCTGCCTGTTAATAAGCTCGCGTTCAATTTCTTTAACCGCCATTTGCAAATCATTTTGGTACCGTTCGGTAAATTGCATTGTAACGGTTCTATGTACAGCATATATCGTCATCAGCATAACCAGGAGAATGAGCGGAACAAATGTCAACGCGAACTTTGTTGAAAGCGGAATTTTTACTTTTCGTGCCATAATTATCCTGCTAATTTATTGGTTTGGAAACCAGGCTCTTGATAAATCCAAAGTCAGTAAATCTAAATACTCAATATCATTCAGCTCCCGGGGAACGATAGCGTACAGTGAGGTTCGGATGAGTGTATACAGATAACGTTGGTCCACAAGATATTGTTCGATCTCAAGAATAGTTTCGTCACCCTCCGTTACTAATAACGTATCCGCCTTTTGGTTAAGGTATTCGTCGAACAAATATCCACGTTGTAGCAAATCATACATATTATATACATCTGACGAAAACCTCGGCAGAAAGGAATCGATAAGTATATCGTATTGTCCTGCCGCGCGAATCTGTTGCAACCTTTCCATTGAAAGTCCTGTAGGAGATTGAGCGGCTATCCCTTCCTGTTGAAGACGGACCGCAAAGCGTAGTGCAATTTGTTCAGCAACGGGGTCCTGGCGGGTATAATAAATTCGTAAAGAATTTCCTCCCGGAAGTGTGGATCTCGGAAATACCGTTTTCTCATACGATTCCGGATTTTTAAAAAATGAGACGGCAAGTTCCGAACGCGCTTCCGTCACAACCGTCACCACTGCCTGTCTTTCAAATGCATTGACAATTCTCTTTCGGGAATCAAGAGATCGTAATCGGGGTGAGCCGGGATTTAGTGCAAGAAAATAAATCGATTCGTTTTTAGCTTTTACTTCTCTGTAGTCATCAATTCCCCTGAAAAAATCTATCGCACGCGGATTTCGTAGCAACGCACCGGCGTCGGATCGATCGACTAAATAATCTATTATATTTGCGCGACGATCAATAAAAATTACCTCCTCAAACATTGGCAATCCACCATGAAAGAAGGGATTTCTAATACTGACTACACTCCTCGGAGATTGTGGTCGATCTGCATCAGTTATGATATACGGGCCGGTTCCGATAAGCCACTGACCCTGATCAGATTCTTTAGCCACTTGAAAACAAGGCGCCGTAAGGTGTTCCGGAAAATTCGGCAGAGCACGATCGAGATGTATCTCGAACGTATGATTGTCAATTATTCGAATGTCATCTATGTTTATTGATAACCAACGCAATGTGCAGCCTTTTTTTTCACACACATCGAAGTTTCTCATCCAGGCATCACGGACAATCTCTGCAGAAAGGTATGTCCCATCCGAAAATCGTACATCAGGTTTAAGTTGTACAGTCCACTGACGTTGATTCTCATCCGACGAAATCGATGCAGCCAGATTATGCTCCAGATCACCAATCGCATTATAACGAAACATCGTTTCATATATATTGTTCCAAACTACCTGAGAAAGATTCCGCTCGATATGAGCCCGGTCGAATATATCACCAATATTATCGGCGATGACTAATCGAGAATCGTAGTCCGGAAAAACCGGCTGTGATATCGTATCAGGATCATGCCAACGAACAAACTCTTCAGGTACAAAATGTAATTGACTATACCGACTTGCATTTCTCTTCTCCGTGGTTATGCTGGCAAGATATCCATTTCTGCCGGCAAGCATTATTCCTGTAATTGCCCCGACACGACCGTGAAATCGGGGGGATAGTCCCTTATAATCAATTCGCTCAGGTTGTACTTCAAACAGCATAAAACGATTATCATACGGGTGACTTACCGCAAATTTTTTATCCTCAAGCCGGAATAACCGATCTCCCCAGGAGCGATCAGACCTCCATATTATCGATTCATCTTCGTTTGCTTTGAGATACAAAAACCCCCGATTATCGAGCACAATAGTTCTGTCATCATCTGCTATATCTCTTACGCTGAAAGCATGAGTAATGCCTTCACGGTTATATAAAAAATAAGATCTTCCCGCTACCGGACTCAGTGCAACCGGATATTCATACTCAACCGCAAGTTCGTTGCTATCCAATGCGTCTATCTTAAACACAGTATCAAGGTGCGTTGTCAGGAAATAATATTTATTATCACTATCCCGGTCAATTATGCCTGCCGGTTTCTGTGAACGGATATTTTTTATATTCTCACGTGGAAAATGCAGTACCGACGATGTGCTTTTGTAATCGTTTATTGGAAAAAATGCAATTGAATCTGAGAAAAGTGCTGCTACAACATATCCTTCTCTTCTTTTGATAGTAGTAATATCAATAATTTCATCTCGAAAAACCGGTCCCACATTCCGCCATATGGTGCCCACCGTATCGGCAAGTAATCCTTCAACAAGATCGTCGTAATACCCGATTCGCCGGACCGGAATTATGACATTTGCACCTTTATAATCGACATGTATTATTGAGCGATCCCGCTTACCCGTAATTGCTATATACGCCGCTAACGCCCGCTCAAATGCAACCCGGTTATCATGATAGTTACCGGGATCGATTTCCGGATCGCTTTCCAGTAGAGCTTCAATTCTCTGAATGAGCTGTTCTTCAGCGTTCCTGATTTCTTCCTTGCTCACCGACCTCCAAAACATCAGTTGCGAGCAAGAAACCAATCCAAGAGTACCGATTAAAAACAGAAACAGACTCAACCTCATAATTTGAACCGGGCGAGCAAATCGAATGTTCCTCCTCAACAGTGACATATTCGTTCTCGTAGCGAATATCTCTCCCTATTTTTTAAATGGTTTGAACAATTCAATGTACAGTATAAAAAAACTGATTTCAAGTAAAACGAAAAGTATTTTTAAAAAAATATTTCGAAAGTACTTCAGCTATTGCATTTTTTCGATAATATGTTAATTATAAAGATATTAACTGCACGGTTAAAACACATGAAAATAAAAAGATCGCCACCGTCCAAAGATGACAAACTGAAACCGCTTCGCGATAACATCCGCTTGCTCGGAAATTTACTCGGAGACGTAATCATCGAACTTGAGGGGAAAAAATTCTTCGATCTGGAGGAATACATCCGCCTCACCACGAAATCATTACGGGAGAAACATTCACCATCGCGACTTCGAACCCTTAAAAAGAAAATTGCATCTCTCGATGTCTCGACTCTCTCCAAAATCATCCGCGCCTTTTCGATTTACTTTCAACTATCAAATATCGCCGAACAAAATCACCGCATTTATCGAAGAAAACAGTACCGGCTTCATCCGAATGCTCAACCCCAACAAGGTTCGATTGAACACTATATTAAGGAATTTCACAATCAACGAATTCCTCCACCGGTATTACAAGAAACGATAAATTCACTATCAATTGTTCCGGTTTTTACCGCACACCCAACCGAAGCCACACGTAGAACGCTTTTATTAAAACATCTTCGAATCTGGAAAAACCTGGAATCACTCGAAAACCCGCAATTAGCCAAACCGGACCGGGACCAAATCATCGACGATATTCGACGACAGATTATGAGCATCTGGCTGACCGACGAGATACGGTTATTCGAATTTTCAGTGCTCGATGAGGTAACGAATGGGCTCCACTATTTTCGCGAAATATTATTCGATGCGGTCCCCGATGTTTATGAAGAGCTCGAAAGACAACTCAAAAAATATTATCCGGAATACGGGTTTAGTATTCCACCTTTTCTGCGGTTCGGGAGCTGGATTGGCGGAGACCGGGACGGAAATCCGTTTGTAACACCGAATATTACCTATGAAACGCTCCGGCGCCACAAAGAACTTGCTCTGCAACTCTACATTGAACGAACAGAAGAGCTATACCTCGAATACAGTGAATCAAAGCGACTGATAGGTGTGACCGAAGAACTCGAAGACTCTATTAAAACCGATTTCAAGAAGCTTTCACCTAAAGTTCATGAGCGTGCGTCAATACGAAATCCCGCAGAGGTGCACCGGCAAAAGTTACGGCTAATATCGATAAAGCTACAAAGTACACTCGATGCGATTACATCGAAAAATGATCACTCCGGTTTTTATTACACCGATAGTGACGAATATCTTAAAGAACTCCGTATTATCGACAACAGCTTACGCGAAAACGGCGGATCATATCTTGCCGACGGTAATCTTGCACGTCTCATTAGACAGGTCGAAATATTCGGTTTCCATCTGGCGACGCTCGACGTTCGCCAGCATCGGGACGAACACCATACGACCGTTGCCGAGCTTCTATCGGGAGTCGTTCCGGAATATGAACAACTAAACGATTCCGAACGAACTGCCGTCATCGAAAAATATTTCTATGATACAATTACGATAAAAGACAATCTATCCCACCGGGCAAAAAATGTTCTGGACACAATAACTACTATAAAACAGTGTCACAACGATTTCGGACAAGAATCGATTCGAACTTATATTATCAGTATGTGTGAATCGGTGAGCGACGTACTTGAAGTTCTTCTTCTAATGAAAATAGCCGGAACTATCGAAACGGACAATACAAGTATTATTAGAAGCCCGGTCGATATCGCACCGCTGTTCGAAACAGTTGACGATCTCCACAATGCTCCCGGAACAATGCAACGACTCTTTCAACATCCGATCTATAAGGAACATCTCGATAAACGAAAGCGTCATCAGGAAATAATGATAGGTTATTCGGACAGCGGGAAGGATAGCGGCGTTGCTGCCTCATCGTGGGAATTGTATAAAGCGCAGCGGTCACTGTCACACGCTGCAGATAAGCACGGCGTGACTGTATTATTTTTCCATGGGAGAGGCGGAACGGTCGGACGCGGCGGAGGTCCTTCACATCAGGCGATTCTCGGTCAACCGACGGGGACAGTCAACGGTAAAATCAAAATTACCGAACAGGGAGAGGTCATTTCACTTAAATATGCACATCCGGCAATAGCCCAGCGAACCCTCGAGCTTGACATAGCTGCAATTTTCCGTGTCAGTCTGCCTCCCGAATTCCGCTCACTGGATAATGAACTTGAAAATCCGCATTGGTCGGAAGCGATGGAACAAATTGCAACAATCGCACGGAAGGAATATCGCAACTTAGTATATATTACCGATAAGTTTGTTGAATACTTTTACGCTGCAACGCCGATTCATGAAATATCGGAATTACGCCTCGGTTCCCGTCCGGCAAAGCGCAAACAAACAAAGCGTGTAGAGGACATGCGCGCAATACCCTGGGTATTTGCGTGGATGCAATCGCGGCATATCATTCCCGGCTGGTACAGCAGTCATGCCGGTTTAGGAAAATATATCGGTTCCTCGCGCAAGCATCTAAAATTACTGCGCGACGCTTACAATCGGTGGTTTTATTTTAAAGCATTGATCGATAATATCGAGATGACGCTATCGAAAGCAGACAAGGCAATCGCGCTTGAGTACGGTACTCTCGTTGAGAATCGAAAAATACATAAATTAATGAGCAGGCGGATAATGCAGGCTTTTGATGAAACAGCTAAATTGGTGACAAAAATATCGGGTGAAAAGAAATTGTTGGATAATAACCCAACGTTGCAGCGGTCGATCCGATTGAGAAACCCGTATGTCGACCCGATGAGTTATATTCAGGTTGAACTGCTCCGCCGGTTACGCGATGAATCAATTTCCGATGAAGAGTATCAGAAACTCAAGCTGGCAATATTTCTGAGTATCAATGGAATAGCGGCGGGATTGAGAAATACCGGGTGATAAATGTGGGACGCACGTGCCCGCACATATCTTAAAACGGATACCCGATTGCAATATTAAACGCCAGATTATCGCGTCGCCATTGAGAATTACCAAAATCAATCTCATCGGTCACCCAGCGTTCACCGCGCGGCAAATATGGTTTCCGGAGCGGAAATGCTATGTCGAACCGGATAACGAAAAACGAGGCATCAAGGCGCAAACCGAATCCGGTTCCAACTGCAAGTTCGCCCGCAAAGGCATTGAAATCGAATACAACGCCCTCGCGCGTTTCGTCCTGCCGGACCATCCAGATATTTCCCGCATCAATAAATAATGCGCCCTTTAAAATGCTTACAAACGGAAATCGATATTCAAGATTGGCTTCCAACCGGATATCACCTGTCCGATCCGTGATGAAACCGTCGTCCTCCGGTGGCGGAAGGATTCCCGGACCAAGCGACCGGGCGGGAAATGCCCGAATGCTGTTGGAACCACCGCTGAAATATTGTTTAACATACGGCATTGAGGTTGAATTACCGTAAGGTACACCGACGCCTGCAATTAACCGCGTTACGATTTGAGATTTTTCACCGGTGCGTAAATAATATCGCAGATCAAAATCCGCACGCGCATACTGTGAATATGGAATACCGAACATTGTAAACGGCTCGTCTTCGGTCGCTGCACCGGACCGGAATAACGATTGAAGAAGATTAATCGTATTACCCGCAAGGTCTACATTGAAATTGAAGTACACGTGATTTCGCCTTTGAGCATCAGTTTGATTGTTAAAAAACAACGAATAGGTTGTCCCGATAATAAACTGGGATTCGAGACTACGACGCCGCGCCGGATTCTCCGTTAGATCATCCTCCAACTCTGAACTTATAACAGTACTGCGAAAATAATTTAAACCGATCGGATTCAATTCCTGGCGGACATATCGCCCGCTCATCCAGACATAACCGAATCGGGTCGAAAAGGAATTAATCCTGAGCCAATCGACACGATGGAGTATATCGTAACCGAATCGAATACGTGTCCTCGGCACAAACAAACTTTCACGGGTAAATATCGGTATCGGTGATATGATTCTCGGTATTTGCAGCTCCGTTTCCACACCGATTTGATACAATGCAAGTCCGCGCTGGCCTCCACCCAGTTGGGTTTCAAAACTCGTATTGATATCCGCAGTAAACAATTCCGCCCCGCGAAACAGATTCCGGTTGCGGTACCCCATACTTAATCCCGGACCGGCAAGATCGTTCGACTTACTCACCGCTCGAAATTCCGCGCGCAGCGAACGTTCGGTAACCGGCGTCAAATATATATGTGCGTCGAGCGACGGTTGTTCAACGTTGTCGGTTTCACGAAACCGTACATTTCCGAATTTGAACATGCCGAGTCCCATCAACCTGTTGATGGTTAGCAAGTGATCCTGTCTGTTATAATAATCTCCCGTATTAAAAAATACATAACGATCAAATATTTCCGGACGAAATCTATTCTCATGCTGGATTATATACATACCATCAGTGTAGATTGTATCCGACGGAAGGGAGATTACATCCCGGTCAAGAATATAGTCGGGATACAGATATATATTTCCGATTCTGTACCGATATTGCGCCGCCCTCGGCGCATCTTCACGCACCGTTAGAAATAAATCTACCTGATTGTTGCCTATCGTACTATCTGCGCGAAAGCGCATAAAATCGACGTTAAAATAGAAAAACCCCCTGTTTTTTAACACCGCATCGATTCGTTCACGTTCAGCACGGAGATCCGAAAGATTAAATATCTCTCCTTCACGAAGGAGGGTCTCATCTTTTGTGTTCCGTATTTCTTCGGTTAATTCCATATCGGGTTCAGGGAAGTGAATATCATTGATTCGATAAGGATGATGCGGTTGTACCGTGTATAGTATATTCGCCGTGCGTTTTCGTTCGCTTATTTCGTATGCAACCTTCGCATTAAAATAACCGAGATTCTGAAGACGGTTGCTCATAAGGATAGATGTATTTTCCGGGTTCGCGTGTTCGACCAACACCGGCGGTTGTCCCAGCCGGTTTTTAATCCATCCTCTCAAACCACGATCTGCTTCTTCTCCTGCTACAGAATAAAACCAGAGACGATGACGGAATAAACCGAACAGTTTGTCGTTAGGACGCGGACGGACAACTTCCTCGAGCTCCCTTTCAACAGCACGTCTATTTTCTATTTTTTCCTCAGACTCAAGTTTTATATCTGCACCGGTATACAGTTTTTCATCTTCGGCGAGATACCGTGTAGTGCTGCATCCTGTGATGGATATTGCTAATATAATGATAGACACGCAATATATATATAACTTATACATAGGATATAACATGACGATATTCATTCCTTGCCATCCCGCTCATCGCTTCCAATAATTTCCTCTTCCGGTGCGGGATCGACATCGCGCGATCTTCTGAAGAGATCCATAAACCGGTTAAATTCCCGTGCATAGACGAGCGATAAGCCGGTATATATTATTTCACCCTCCCCGAGTGTAGTGAGTTCGGTTTTTCTGAAACCACGAACGCGAAATCGTCCATCCATAGTCAACATATATTCAACCGCAACATCTCCTGCAAGATCGCTTATTTCCGTTTGACGCGCCCGCTCCCCTTCGATATCAAACTGTCCACCAAGCTCAACAATTAAACGATCTTCGAGAAACCGGCGGGAGACTTGCAGTTGCAGCGCCGTGCGACCTGCCGGTCCGTCTTCGGTAAATTCTTCATAGGACTCGACATCAAACCGTATATCCATCCCCCGGACATACCTGCCCGATAATGCATTTAACTGTTGCGTCAACAATTTACTTGCGCTTGCCCGTGCAGTTCCCGTTAAACCGGCGCCCTCACCGAATTCAAACGGGTTTTCGGGCAAGAACCTGTTAAGTACAAGGAGTGCAAAAACTTGTTTATTACGTTCCGTTTCATTTTGATTAATTTGCTGTATCTGTTGATATACTACTCCGCCGAATACACCCCGTTGTTCTTCTGGCATATCAAGTTCAAAACCAATCTCCGGCGCCATCAGCTTCCCTTTCATATTTAAATGGACCTGGAAAGGAAGTACACGCCGGAATTGCGGTCGTGCATCATCTCCTACCTGATCCGCGACAAGATCAACTGCCGATGCCCGAACGGTATATATTGCGGTCATATCTATTTCAGCATCCACCGGATCGCCCGTCCATATAATGTTGCTTCCCGGTCGAATGTCAAATCGCCGACGGGATATTTCATAGAAAGTCATCTGGTAAGATCCCTGTGTTATCTCATACCTGCCGGCAAGACTCATTAATCCGCTCGGATCCAACCCAAAACTCAATGTGCCTCCTCCACGTACCTGGAGATAATCACCCGCCTGTTCATCGATGAGAACCCGTAGTACGGTTTGTAAGCCGACATCGATATTTGCCGTAATATCCAGTCCCTGAAGTCCGGTACGGATGGTATCCGGTCGTTCATCTACCTCATAAACGGGCTGGTGGTTTCCATCCATCTTAACAAACTCTACAATGCCCGCACGCTCGATTACTTCGGGATCCTGTTCGGGAACAATAACATTAATACTCGTTCCATCCTTCAAACCGATGGAAGCATTAATAACGGGCAAACGCTGGTCTCCCCGAATTCGTATATCGCTGTCGATCAGAATTCGTCCGTAAAATAATTCGTTATGCTGACGCGACGTATTCATCAACATGAAATTTGAAGACCGCACATCAAGGGCAAAACGGAAATCCGAAAAATCCGCCGTAAAAATACTGCCGGTGATAATTGCTCTATTACCGGCAGAATCGAGAATGGTGACATCCGGAAATATAACGCCGTCGCGATTGAACGTGAGAGTTTCCTGCGCCAAACGAAGCTGTGAATTCAGTTGTGTAACCGTAAATAAGGCATCCCGGAAGGTTATTGATCCGTTCACATCGGGCGACACGGATGAACCGGTAATAGACAGATCGCCCGTAATCGATCCACTCATATCTTTCAATTCGCCGAATGTAAAACCTTCGATCGAAGCAAGATTTAAATTTTCGATATTCATATCGAGATTTAATTCATTCTCTTCATTCCCCGTGCTTATAAATCCTGTAATCGCAGCCCGATTATCCTGTTGGCTCATAGCGACGCTTACGTCATATCTCTCGGGTACTTCCTGGCTTACGTTCAATGCAATGCTGCCGACTTTATGCCGGTCGAAAACCAAATTTTCAAGAATCAGACCGATATTCAACTTCAATTCGGTCAATACATCGGTTAGTAAAATATTTCCGTTGAGATTCCCGGCGATATGAAGATCGTCGTCCCGGATCATTCGCGGAATATCCGAGATATCAAATTCATCGATTATGATCTCTACGGGCGGCGTTCGTGATCCATCATCCCGGCTTTGAGCTACAATCCGGCTGCCTTCACGTTCCAAACGAACATTATATACATATAATAAACCATCGCCGAACAGGATATAATTTTCTTCAGGGAGCTGCCAGCGAACATAATTCAATATCAAATCTCCGGGTATTAAGCTAAATGTGTATACAGTATCCGAACTTTCGAACAAACCACCCAATGCAAAAAACGTTTCAAATTCGTTATCATAAAGAACAATATTGGTTGATACAATATTTTCGCGGATATTTCCGGATATTTCCGGGGCTGTAAATTTCATCGAGGTCATCTCAACATGAGCGGCACGTATATCGTACTCGATGCGATCGCGGTCGGAGGTAAAGTGAACGCGCATTGAGTCGATGAGGTACGTTCCGTAAGTTACCGACGGTACATCGACCTCGATATTTAAAGTTCGATTTTCACCGGTATAATTACCCCTCACCGCAGCTGGTGAAAGATCGTGGAGCTCCGGTAAAAACACCTCAAATAACAACTCGGGACTCAACAACTCAATACTGAATGTGAAATGACGATTCTGTACTTCATCGATAGTTTCCAGATGATGAAGATCGAAATAATAATTAACATGGTCGGTTAAAAGAGGCGGTAATTCAAGCAGATTGACATTTCCAGCGTATGAAGCTGCGATGAGATCAGACTCAACTAAAATCCGGTATAGACCGGGCTGCGATGTTGCCGTTACAATAAGAGAGTCGATCGGAAACCGATGTCCTTCGTGTACAATAAGAACATCCTTCATTCGCGCCGTCCCATTGATTGTCTCAATGGTACTTCCGGTAAAATCTGCATGGATGGCGCCTCGAATAGTCATTTCTTCGTCTAAAAATCCCAGTGCCTGGAGATCGACATTGTCCAGCTCAAATTCAAATGCAAGCGCCGGTTCATCATCGGCAAATTCCACATCTCCGTTAAAACGAAATGTCAGATTCGGATCATCCATTCCCGCATAACCGGTAAACCGGTGAGTTCGAAATCGTCCGTCAATGTGCATATCGGTATAATCATATCCCTGGAAGTATATCTGATCGATCGTTGCATCAAGGTATGCATCGATAGTTTCCAGGTCGAATCCGCTCCCCTCTATCGAAGCAGTAAGTGATACGGCGCCTAATTGATCCGATTGATCGAGCAGCCGTCCTGCATCCAACCGGCTCACAACGATGCTTCCATTATAGCGCTCCCGTCCATCACGAATATCCATTTTTACTGTAGCAGTTGCCCGACCGAATGTTGTCCGAGCATCGACGAATGTATCGAACCGATCAACCGATCCATTGTACACACCGGTCAAATTGATTAAAGGTGGAATTATAATATCGCCGGGAAGCATATCCGGGGCGAGGAGTCGAACTATGTCGTTTCGACCGGTGGTGAATTCTTCCATCGTAATATCGAACGATGCCTCATCGAATGCCGGCATCCCCGTAATGCGGCCGTACATCTTTAAGTTCGTATCATCCAGCATATGTGCTGCTATCTCCTGAATGGTAAGATCGTTCAAAGCGCCTTTAGCCGAGGCGACTATTGTTACTCCGGCAGATTTCTCCAGCGGGAATCGTTCGATTAGATCCGGTTGAAAAAACAGTGCATCTCCGAAACCGAGAAAAGATTCCTTAAGTATAAAATCAATATGTATCAACTCGGGATTATTGCGTGCACTTTCGAAAGATTGAAATTCAGCCAGAAAAGAAGCATCAATAATTGAATGACCCGTTTCAATATATAAGTTATCAATGCTTGTGCTTTGCTCATCGACGGATATTAATGCCGTGAAATCTTTTAATGAGAATCCACGCTGCTCCATCAACGTAAAAGAGTGAATATTAGCGGAACCACCCTCACCGCCAAAAAACATCTCCCTGATATCAACTTTAATATCCGATAACCGCACATTGGTAAAATCAACCCCTTCTTGCGGAATCTCATTCTCTCCATTTGAAGAATGATACGCCATTTCCGCAATACCGAGCTCCAACGATTCTGCCTTCACGACATTATCGAGAGAAGAAAAACGTATATCGTTAAGTTTAAGATTTAAATTTTCAAAACGGATTTTTACTTCTTCTTCCGCTGTTTGGTCTGCAAATTGAGTATTGAAATTTTTCAATGATATTCGGTCGATTACAATATTCCAGGGTTTTCCGGGTTCTTTTCCCGGGACATCCTCCGGCGGTTCTTCATCAGTAAAAGCCGCCAAAATAAAATCGAAATTGAATTTCCCCCCGGGTTCGAGTCGATAAACATTCGCGGTAACATTTTCAAGCGAGAAATAGTGGATGTTCAGCTTGTTGCGAATAAGTCCGAACATATCGAGTTCCAGAGCGAGAGTTTCGCTATACCAGAGCGTATCCTGTTGCTGGTCTTCGATATACAATCCATCGAGGTATATGGACCGGGGTACACGAATCCTCACCCTGTCAACGTAAATCTTTGTATCAAGATTATTCGATAGCTGTTGACTTAATTTTTGCGCAATATAATTCTGAACGGGAGCAGTCTGAAGAGCAATAATAAATAGTAAAAATAAAAGCAGAGCCGCCGCACTAACCCACAATCCTATTTTCAACACTTTACGCATACACAGTCTCTAATTATGCTCTATGAATTAACCGATGAGGCGGTAAATTCTTTCTTCTTATCCTTAAGCTTTTTGTACAACCCATCAAACGATTTCTCAAACGCCGCAACCCCGTCATCTTCAAGCTTTTTCATCACCCAATCCGTATCGATGCCTGCTTTTTTAAGTTCCTCGATTTGTTCACGCGCAGTTTCGACGTTTTTCTCGATTGTTTTGTCAGGTCTGGCTTTTTCAAGAATCGCTTCATAGGTATTCGGCGGCACGGTATTTACGGTATCCGGACCGATCAACGATGCGACGTATTTAAGATCATCATAATCGGGATTTTTCGCACTTGTACTCCCCCAGAGCGGGCGTTGTACCTTCGCTTTTTTTTCAGTCAGACGAACGAATCGTTGTCCGGTGAACTTTTCTTTATATGCCTGATAAACCAGTTTGGTATTTGCCACTGCTGCAATGCCCATTAAATTTTTATATTGCTCTTTTTCAAGGTCTTCGGGGACTTCCTTTATTTTTTGGTCAAGCAATGTGTCGACGAGTGTATCAATTCGACTGACAAACACACTCGCAACGGATGAGACATGATCAACCGGTTTACCTTCATGTACCCTCTTTTCAATACCGGAAATATAGGCATCTGCAACCTGCTTGTATCGCTCAACGGCAAATATCAATGTAACGTTGATATTTTTACCTTCATAGATCATTTGCTCGATCGCGGGTAGGCCTTCATCGGTTGTCGGTATTTTTACCATCAGATTCGGGCGATTTATTCTATCCCACACATACCGTACTTCCTCTATAGTTGCTTCTGTATCGTGTGCTTTTCGCGGGGTAACTTCAATGCTTACAAATCCATCTGCACCCCCGGTTTTTTCATAAACCGGCTTCAGGATATCGCACGCCATACGGATATCTTCTATCATTAATTCCTGAATAATTTCACCGGCATCGATATCCGGGTTTTTTTCAACGAGTTCACGGATCTGATCGTCGTAATCATCGCTGCCGCTGATTGCTTTTTCAAAAATGGTCGGATTGGAAGTAACACCGAGCAGTCCCTGATCGACCATTTTTCGCAATTCGCCACGTTTTATCATACCGCGGCTGATATTATCCATCCAGATGCTTTGTCCGAGTTGTGCAATTTGGTGTAAAGGCGTCATTGTAAACCCCGTCTTAATTGAATAGAAATTTTCTTATGTTGGTTTATTCTAATGTAAGAAAAGAGTAGTAATGTGGCAAGGTTTGGTGGGGAATTCTACATGGGGAGTTCTCCCACGAAAATGGAACTCCCACGAATAAGAATTATAGCATCGAATGCCGGGTAGATATGATTAATACGAAATGAACAGAATATATTAAAATATTCAGGTATGTTCCATCCATTGATGAAAATATTTTACCGTTTAATTGTTTCAGGGCTTTTGAAGTCTTCATAAGCTAAAGTCATCCGCTTATCTTTCAATAAATTTTTCTATTTCTTCAATAATTTGTTGTATATTTGGCTTTTTAAAACTAATTCCTGGCGCCGGAGCTCGATTATTTTTGATGTTGGGTTCGACGTGTTTGTGATGGGGAAATGTTGAAGCCAAATTGGGGTCATGTGGATGTGGAAAGTCATCATACCAATAGAGTTTTTTCCCTTTTTGATAAATTTCATAACCGTACGCTGTAATTAAATTGTCATTGAAGTCGAGTTCTTCTCTTAATCGTAAACGAATATCGTTGACAAAATATACTTCACCCTCTGCTATGCCCGTATAGGGGCTGGTCGACCAGGTCTTCACGGTTGAATATTTAACAGAAGATCTATTCAATACTTCTACAATATATCGACTATATTCTGATAATGATCCTAGCGGGTTAGTCTCCATTAATAGGCAGGATTAATACGAAGTGAACCGGATATATCTTTTTCCTTTATTTGCGCATCATATTCTTGTTTACGCCTTTTCCAAGTTTCATATAAACCCTTCCAACGGCTGAAATCGTTTCTCGTTTCATCATACTCATCATAGCGTTCAAGTTTTCCGGTCATTAATGCGTTATAAAAATCATCGCTTAAAACGCCATATTTTTCCTCGTACAACATTAAACGCCGTTCAAGTAATTTCATTTCGATTACTAATTCATACATTTCCATAAAAGATTGTCACCTATTTTATATTTACATATCTATATTAAATTTATAATAATTATCAAGAAATTTCAACAGGCAGACTATTTGCTCAAACGAGCCAATTTGCTCAAACAAGCCACTGAACTAACAAACTCCATTAATTTAACCGATTTTCTTTCGAAATCGAAGGGCACTCAATATGAAGATCGCAACGCCGAAAATTGAGAGCAACAACGCCTGAGCCCATAATTCGGCAATGCCGGTTCCTTTGAGAAATATTCCCCGCACTATCTCGAAGAAATATCGCAAGGGCAAAAGATATGAAATTTTCTGAAATATTGCCGGCATATTCTCGATCGGAAAAACAAATCCGGATAAAAAGATCATCGGCAGCATCACGAAAAATACCGAAGTCATCATTGCCTGTTGCTGCGTTCGTGAAATTGTGGAAACAAACAAACCGAGTCCCATTGTCGTCAACAAAAATATCAAGCTCAAAACAAACAAGAGTACAATACTGCCTTTAACCGGAATCCCGAATAGTAAAAACGCAACAGAGACAACAAGCATAACGTCTGCCATACCGATAATCATAAACGGAATTGTTTTGCCGGCCAGCAACTGATACCCAGTTATCGGAGTTACTACCAGTTGTTCATATGTACCAATCTCTTTCTCTTTAACAATCGAAAGCGACGTGAGATTGATCGTAATTACCATCAACAGCATTCCGACAATTCCGGGAATCATAAAATTGCGGCTTGCGAGATCCGGATTGTACCAGATGCGAATCCCGGGTATTACCTTCGGCGGCGTTGTAATCATCGACGACCGCTCAAGTCGATCGATAACAATGTTTTGTGAATAACGGGAAATAATCATCGAGGCAAAATTCATACCGGTAGTTGCGGTATTTGTTTCCGTACCGTCTACTATAAGCTGTAGTTGCGGGTATTTTTCGCCAAGCAGATCCCCGGCGAAATTCCGGGGTATCACAAGCGCTACGCCGGCGACTCCGCGGTCGAGGTACCTATCGATATCGTTCATAGATTCCGCGTATTCTACAATAGAATAATATCCGGAATTGGAAAAGCTGCCAATCAATTGTCTGCTCTCTACGCTATTGTCCATATCGAGAACGACCATAGGAATATTTAGTACATCCATATTTGCTGCGTATCCTAAAATGATCAGTTGTATCATCGGAGCGAGCAACACAATTGCGATCATACTTTTATCGCGCTTGAATTGTGCAAATTCTTTCTTCAGCAAATGAATGATGACTCTCATATGGTTACATATCCCCGTCTATTCATACGGATTGTGCTCGCGATGACCAGGATAAATCCGAAAATACTTAATGCAATAATCTGCTCCCAGAAAAATGTCAATCCTACTCCCTTTACCATAATCGCCCGAAGTGCGTCGAGAAAATATCTGGCAGGTACTGCATACGTAATCACCTGAATTGCAACCGGCATATTGTGAATCGGAAAAACAAAACCAGACAATATAAACGTCGGCAGCATCGTCGTTGTTAACGCTTTCATAAATGCAACCTGTTGCGTATCCGACGTCGTCGAAATCATCAATCCCCATCCAAGCGCAACGAATAGAAACAGTAAGATTAAAATACTTAATAAAAGAAAACTACCGGCAACGCCGACGCCGAATAATACATAACCGCCGATTAATATAAATACCGTCGAGATAATCGATGTAACCACAAACGGCAGAATTTTTCCAAGTATCAATTCCACCGGATGAATTGACGAAACGGCTATCTGTTCCATCGTGCCGAGTTCTTTTTCGCGTACGATCGATAATGACGTCGAGACGGCCGATGTTACCATCAAAATAAACGCAATTAAACCGGGTATAAGAAATACGGGACTTCGCAACTCGGGATTATACCATACACGCGGATGATAATCTATTGGATGAACAATAGCCGCACCTGTTGCGGTAAGAAACTCAGCAGCCATCAATTCCATCGAAAAATTCTGAAAAATAGTACTCACATAACCCACCACCGTGGCAGCAGCACTTGCATTCGCACCGTCGATGAGGACCTGAACGTGTACATCGCGACCGGTATGAATTCGTTCCGAAAAATCCGGCGGGATCACTATCGCAATCCGAACTATACCACGATCGAGAAGCCGGTCGATTTCCCCCGGTGAATCGAGGTGATATCTCAGATCGAAATAACCGGAATGAACAAATGCATCGATAAATTCCCTGCTCAGGGTACTTTCATCTTCATCATAGACGGCAAGCGAAATATCGCGGACATCGAAGTTCACCGCATACCCGAACATCAAAAGCATAAATGCGGGGATGAAAATCAGTATCCCGAGAGATCTTCTATCGCGTCCGATCTGTCTGAATTCCTTACGCGTTATTGCAATGATCCGGTTGAACATTAATCCGACTCCCGGTTGACGAGATGAATAAACACATCTTCAAGCGACTGAACGTTATACCCGGTCTTCAATTTCTGCGGACTCCCTTCTGCAACTAATTTACCGGCGTGAAGAAGCACTATCGTGTTACAGTATTCCGCTTCATCGAGATAATGTGTTGTAACAAAAACGGTCGTACCTTCATTGGTGAGGGTATGGATCAGCTCCCAGAATCGCCGTCGTGAAATCGGATCGACACCGCCGGTCGGTTCGTCAAGAAAAACAATCTTCGGACGATGTAAGAGTGCGCACCCCAGCGCGAGCCGCTGTTTCCATCCTACCGGTAATGACCCGGTCAACAGCGAGGTACGATCCTGCAATCCAGCCATATCAATTGCCCAGGATATTCGATCTTGTAATATCTTACTTGTAATCCCATATACCCCGCCGAAAAAAAGCAAGTTTTCCATAACGGTTAAGTCGTTGTAAAGCGAAAACTTTTGCGACATATAACCGATGTTTCGCTTTACCTGCTCCGATTGAGTATTTATATCGTAACCTGCAACGTTGGCATTACCTGAGGTGGAGGTAAGCAACCCGCACAGCATTCGAATGACCGTTGTCTTACCCGCTCCGTTCGCGCCGAGAAATCCGAATATCTCTCCTTCCTTTACCCTGAAGCTGACTTTATCGACGGCGGTAAAGTCGCCGAATTTCTTTGTCAGGTTTTCTACGGTTATTGCATGATCGTTTTGAATCACAAAATCTCCAATACATTAACGTATCGACACAGAGAGTTGCGGTGCATCACTTTGCATAAGAGAAATAAAAACATTCTCAAGCGACGGTGATATAACACGGGATGAATATACCGTTATGTTGTTCGCTTCTAAGGTGCGATCGACAACAGGATAGACGGTATCGTAATCTTCCAGAACGATATTTATGCGATCGCCGAATGTTTGTACTTCGCGTACTGATTCCAGTTCTTTGAGTATTTTAGCGGCGTTATATATCTCATCGCACAGTATTTCTACTATGACGCCATCCATCATATTTTTGACATTCACCGGAGAATCCGCAATCATAACAACACCGTTGTTCATTAATCCGACGCGATGGCATCGTTCGGCTTCGTCGAGATACGGAGTCGTCATGACAATGGTAATTCCACTCTTTAAGAGACCTGCTAATATTTCCCGGAAATCTCTTCGTGATACCGGATCTACACCGGTTGTCGGTTCATCTAAAAAAATGATCTCCGGCTCATGTATAAGCGTACATGCAAGAGCAAGTTTCTGTTTCATCCCTCCCGACAGTTGTTCGGCATAACGGGACCGGAACTGAGACAATCGCATATATTCAAGCAACTCATCACGCCGTTTGTGATAATCCCGCACATTATGTATCCCGGCAAAAAACTCAATGTTCTCGTCAATCGTTAAATCACCGTACAAACTGAAACGTTGTGAGAAATAGCCAATCCTATTGACGATCTCTTTTTTATCTTTTTGAAGATCGAACCCGAGTACAGAGATAGTACCTTCGTCGGGCGGAATTATACCGCATAATATCCGAATGGTCGTCGTTTTACCGGCGCCGTCGGGACCTACCAATGCAAACAACTCTCCCCGCTTTATCGATAAATCGAGCTTATCGACAGCAGTCACGTTGCCGAATTTCTTCGACAGGTTATGTATCGTAATCGCAGTTGCTGACATTTATTTTGATTTATAATTCGCCATTCGTTCTTATCACCGCATCTGCCGGCAGCCCGGGTTTCAACACTCCGTCAGGATTCGGTATCTCTACCCGGACCCCAAATACCTGCTTTACCCGCTCTTCCTTCGTCTGAATATTACGGGGAGTAAACTCCGCCGACGGTGAAATATACGTTATTTGTCCCGTAAATATTTTATCGGGATATGCATCAATTGACACATCGACTTCCTGCCCCAACCGGATTCGTCCGACCTCGACTACCGTCAAATAAATCGTTAACCGAACGGTATCGAGTTTTGAAATTACTGCTACTGGCGATCCTTGTCGTACGAGTTCGCCGCGTTCCACCAATTTATTTGTAACGACGCCGCTGACCGGGGAGAGTATATAGCTGTCTGTAATATTTTTTGAAACCAAATCTACCGATGCTATTGCATGCTCTAATTGCGACTGCTGAGCACGGATCTCTTCCGGGCGGAAAAACTCCCGGAGCTTTTCAAGATTTTGTTGTGCGGAATTATACTGCGCCGATGCGACTGTAAATCGTGCTTCCGCATCGTCTAACTGTTTCCGAGGTACGCTTTTGGATTCATATAGATTCCGGGCGCGTCGAAGGTCTTCACGTGCTATCCGTAGATTTGCTTCCGCTTGCCGCAGCCCTTCCTCTGCCGAGCGAATATCCTCATCGCGTGCGCCTTTCAAAAACAAATCGAGTTGCGCCTGTGCGAGATCAACACCGGCTTTTGCCTGTCGTAATTGTACGTTGAAAGTAGAATGATCAAGAATAACGATCGTGTCGCCTTCCGTTATGATGCTTCCTTCATCTACAAAAATAGCTTCTACATTTGCTCCTACTTTTGATGCAATACGCACTTGTACCGCTTCGATGGTACCGGTCGCCGCAATCTCTCCTGTATGATTATCTCCACATGCAATAAACAGTACAATAAGCGGGAACATCGGACTGGTGAGAATAAGTTTAATATTTTGCATACCAGTATTCCTTCCTTTCACGAAAAATAATTATTCTCATACTTTCCACGGGCTTCATCGGTCAGGATACCCGTAAACAACGTTTTTACTATGGCGTGAAAAACCTGGGCCGGATTGTATGATATTTTTGACATCACATCAGGATTAACAATTGAAGTGACCAAACTTATGTACATAAGAATAAAGAAATCGACGTCTATATCCCTACGGATGATGCCCGACTTCTTTCCGTCTAATAGTAATTTTCCATATACTTGCTTAAGAATCAATCGACGTCTTTCCTCTATTTCCTTCCAGAACTCCGGCAAATACTTTTTTAAATCCTCAAGAATCGGTTTCTGGATTTGGGATAATTGCTGACCCGTGATTTCAAGGACCTTCACAAGACGAATGTGTTGATCCAGGGTATTGTCTTGTAATACAGACTTAATACGGGAAAGTGTCGTATCCTGAAAATTCAGAATGACTGATTTTACAAGTTCCTCTTTACTTGAAAAATGTTTATATATTGTTTTTTTGCTCATACCAAGCGACTGAGCAACTTCATCCATCGATATTTTTCCGAAACCTCGGCTTGCAAATATATCCGTACACTTCAATATAATGCGATTTCGAATTGAATTATTAGTATTATCCGGCATATTTTCGGAATAATGAAACATTAGAAACTAAATCCGTATTAATAGTTTCCAATATACGAATTAGAAAATGATATGTCAAGAAATAGACCGATACTAATGTGGAAAACTTGTATGTATATTTAATAAAAAATTAATATATTTTATTTAATCGCTTTTTACCATCATTCCAAATCTACTTTGAGGTGACTTATGTCAAAACGAATTGTTACCGCATTCTATGTTTATTTCCTTTCAAGCACACTGACATTGTCCGGTCTTCTTATGGCACAGAACGCCCGCATTGATGTTGTACCGATGTCTCCATTGCTAAAAGAGCAACTCGGTCTTACTGCCGAGTTCTTTCATTCAACGGGACTTCGGAACGTAGGAAAAGGTGAGCATATATATCTTCGTGCAACGGACATCAATGGCGGCGAAATTAACGAATATATCTGGGAACTTGTTTCTATACCGGATGGCTCGTCTTCCGAAATAGCAGCCGCCGTTGAGGAAGAAGGAATTTATTATTTCACAGCCGATGTTATCGGACAATACATTGTTCGTTTAACCATAACTACCGACTCAGGCACAGATAGTGTCGAACAGGTATTCTCAGCAAATATGTACAAAGGAGTTGGTGGTGTCGGTGATGTTCCTCCCTTGTTTCCTCAATGCGGCACCTGTCATAACGATATTATGTTGGAATGGGTATCTACCGATCATGCGACTTTATTCCAGCGCGGGGTTGACGGACAGGTGCCGGGATTCGGCGCAGGCAGACAACGAACATCAACCACCGGCATTGCAGACACCGATCTCTCAAACGACAGCTATTTTTCTCTTAAAGCAGAAACAGGTTGGGAATTTCCCTCAACTCCAGCTCCCGGTACATTCGATGATCTGGTAGAAAATCATCCTCAATTAGCGCAAGTTGCAACTGTCGGTTGTGAAAGCTGTCATGGAGCCGGCAGTCTACACACCGGAGATTTTCATAACAGAAATTTATTAAAAGTCTCATACACATCGGAATCCTGTCAATCGTGTCATGATGCTTCAAGACCAACCGCGCAATTTCATTCTTTTAGAAGAAGCGGTCACTCCGATCCAATATGGCATAACAGTTTTTTAAATCGTGATGGATCAAATAGTTTACAGGATTGCGTCCGCTGTCACGACGGTCGTGGGTATATAAACTTTACGAAAGGAAGTGGTACCGATACCCGGCAAGATGTCTATTCACAAAATGATCATGTATTCATAAGCTGCGAATCATGCCATGATCCTCACGCCGGCGGTTTGCGAACAAGTCCCGCGGAATCGGATACCCTGTCATCCGGATTTAGCTATGCAGATATCAATCTTGGAATGGGTGCTACCTGTGCAGATTGTCATAAGTTTCGTGCCTCCGGTGAACATGCCGTACCAAATATAGCGATACGTGTTCCGGGGCCGCCCTGGGGACCACACTATGCCGGCGCAACCGATATGTTGCTCGGGAATGGCGGCTATGAATTTGATACCGAAACACCACGCAGCCAGGCGCACAAGGGTATTGAAAATACTTGTGTGGGATGCCATATGACAACCGCAAGCGGCGATCTTCGAAACCATATAGGTGATCATTCCTGGAGTATGAGTGCGGACATTGACGGGATGCGAAACGACCTTGTTGAATCATGTATAACATGTCATGGCGGCATCAACAGCTTTACAGACATTATGGGTGCAGATTATAATATGTCGGGTATCATAGAACCTTTTGTTGATGAAGTAGAGGGATTACTCGATTGGCTTGCTATGGAATTACCACCGCTGGGTGAACCGACAGTAAATCCCGGAGAAATTGACAACAACGATCTCGATCAAAAAGGAGCGTATTGGAATTATCTTTTTGTAAGAAACGATAAGAGCAAAGGCATTCACAATCCAAAATACACGGTTGCATTACTTCAAAGATCACTTCGAACATTGACCGGCATTGAATTTGAAAATACTCCGGATATTCCGGCAGAATTTGTACTTGCCCAGAATTATCCCAATCCGTTTAATCCTACAACGCATATTCAATTCTCAATACCCGAACAATCAGACGTAGTACTCACGGTTTACGATATAGCCGGGCGCGAGGTAACACAATTGGTTAATGAAGTATTATCTGCAGGTACCTATACTGCAGAGTGGAATGGACGCAATTATAACGGACAGCTTGTCAGCAGCGGCGTATATCTTTACCGTATTCAAGCAGGTAGTTTCATTAAAACAAAACGGATGGTGTTCGTCAAATAAGGAAAATTTTACCTACACATATTTAAAGAGGACATAATCGAACCCGCATTGTATGTTGTTCCATTCATTGCGGGTTTTTTATTATGCACTGTTGTATATATCAACACCGACATGGACCCAAAAGAATTTATTCATACTAACAGGTCTTATTATCTAATTCAGATTTATTTGTTAGATGACTTTCAAATTACTATATTTGCAAAAAAGAATATTGCATTTTCCTATTCTTGAAACATCATATCCTCATTACTTGGAATCTATAACGTTTTTCATAAAAAATGATATATGGCATTTAAATTGCTGTATTTTTCACAGAACATGTAGTATTTATACACAATACATAAATACAAAGAGGTGATATAATGAAGCATTCACTTATTAAATTAGTACTCCCTGCCGTCATACTGGTTTTTGTAATAGGGGGAATATCATCAGCACAATCTCCTTATATTGAAATTGTACCGATGTCTCCATTATTACAAAGTCAGCTTGGCCTCGGAGCAGAATTTTTCCCCTCGACAGGCCTTCAAAACGTCGGAAAAGGGGAGCACGTATACCTGCGTGCACACGATCAAGACGGTAATGAAATTACGGATTATACCTGGGAATTCGCCTCACTACCCGATGGATCAACCGCAGAGATTACTCCTGTAGCTGAAGAAGAAGGAATTTACTACTTTACCGCCGATGTCGTGGGTCGGTTCGTAGTAAAATTGACCATCACGACCGACGAAGGAACAAATTCCACCGAGCGTGTCTTTTCCGGGAACATGTATCTCGGCGCCGGCGGTGTTGGCGAAGTTGATCCTCTTTTTCCACAATGCGGTACCTGCCATAATGATATTTTACAAAAATGGATAACCACCGATCACGCAACAGCGTTCCAACGCGGCGTCGACGGCCAAATACCGGGTTTCGGAGCAGGAAGACAAAGAACTGCCACAACCGGATTGGCTACAATCGACCTTCAAAACAACAGCTATTTCTCTCTTAAAGCCGAAACCGGTTGGGAATTTCCAGCAACACCCGCCCCCGGAACTTTTGATGCATTAGTCGATGACCACCCGGAATTAGCGCAAGTTGCCACAATCGGTTGTGAATCATGCCACGGAGCCGGCAGCGTGCACACGGGAGGTACCTCATTCTGGCGTGATCGGGATTATATGGCAGCTCAATTCCGGTCACAATCGTGTATGTCGTGTCACGACGCAACACGGCCTACTGCACAGTTTCATTCATTCAGAAGAAGCGGTCATATCGATGCGGTATGGTCAAACAGCTTTAGAAACCGCGACGGATCTAACAGCCTGAGTGATTGCGTGCGTTGTCATGACGGTCGTGCTTATGTAAACTTCACTAAAGGGGTCGGTACAAACACCTCCGCGGATGTTTACGGACCGGATACATTTGTAACAATAACCTGTGAAGCTTGCCATGATCCTCATGAAGGTGGGTTGCGTAAAGCTCCGGCATCAGCCGATACTCTCGCCGGTGGATTTGCGTATGATCCGTCTATATTCGGTGCGGGCGCAACCTGTACCGATTGTCATAAATTCCGCGGTGACGGGTACAACGAGGTAATGTATACAGACATTTATAGCCGTTTTGGCCCACACTACGCCGGGGCAACAGACGTAATGCTCGGTAAAGGTGGCTATGATTTTGAATCCCAGTTGCCGACCAGTATGGCGCATCTCCATCAAGGGAATGCCTGCGTCGATTGTCATATGAGTTCCGCAGGTGGTGAATTCCGCAATCTTCTTGGTGATCATTCCTGGAAGATGAGATATACCGATGATGAAGGAAATACCAGAGATCTTGTCGAAGCTTGCCAAACATGTCATGCCGGTATCACGAGCTTTGCCGATATAAAGGGCGCCGATTACAATATGAGCGGTACCGTTGAACCGTTTATGGATGAAGTCCAGGGATTATTAACAATGCTCGCGGAATCACTCCCTCCTGTCGGTGAACCGACCATTAGCTGGCAGCAAATCGACAATGACGACATTAAAATGAAGGGTGCTTACTGGAACTATCGATATGTATATGGCGATCAAAGTCTCGGTATCCACAACCCGAAATACGTCGTGGCATTGTTACAACGATCGATTGAAAATATAACAAATGTCAGATTTGAAAACACACCGGATGTTCCGATGAAATTTGCGCTCACGCAAAACTATCCGAACCCGTTCAACCCGACAACGCAAATCCAATTCTCGATACCGGAGCAATCAAACGTAACACTCACGATCTACGATATTACCGGACGTGAAGTAACGCAACTGGTAAATGAAGTATTGGGTACGGGAACATACACCGCAACATGGGATGGAAGAAACTCAAACGGACAACTCGTCAGCAGCGGCGTGTACCTATACCGCATCCAGGCGGGTAGTTTCGTACAAACGAAGCGAATGGTGTTTATCAAATAAATTGAGGTTGTACCTCTGTTTTGAGATAAAAGGGATGCCCAATATATGGGCGTCCCTTTTTTATATTGATGCCAATCTTACCTGCTGAGCTTGCGCCTAAGACATAATTCACTTAACTTTTTTGAAGATTATATTGTTTCCAATATCTCTTCAAACACCTTCACAAACCTATCTATCTCTTTTTCCCCTATCACAAGCGGCGGCAATAATCTCAGTACGGTTTCATCTGTGCAGTTGATCAGCACATCTTTTTCGAGTAATTTTTCTAC
Organism: Ignavibacteriales bacterium; assembly: GCA_003562775.1. GTDB lineage: Bacteria > Bacteroidota > Ignavibacteria > T3Sed10-11 > T3Sed10-11 > T3Sed10-11. The sequence goes on along the minus strand of PWTU01000190.1, from coordinate 79,238 downwards.
AAACGGTGCACCCGGTAAATGGAGATCGACACCGATCATCAATCCCATTCCTCGAATTTCTTTTATAATATCAGGATACTGATTTTGCAATTCAAGCAACTGATTACGTAAGCGTTCTGCCTTATTCTGAACACTTTTTTGAAAACCTTCGTCCGAAACTTTCGTTACCACGACTTTTCCTGCTGCACATGCAACCGGATTCCCGCCGAATGTTGTTCCATGTGTTCCTGTCGGAAAAACCTCGTTTAATTCCTCAACAGCGAGAATTGCACCAACGGGCAATCCGCCCCCGAGTGCTTTTGCAATAATTGTTATATCAGGTTTAAAGGAAAATTGTTTACAGGCAAGGAACGTACCCGTTCTACCGATGCCGGTTTGTATTTCATCCGCCACGATAAGAAAACCGAAACGTTTCTTCAACTCAAGCAATTTATCGATAAACTCTGCCGTGACCGGTCTTACACCGCCTTCCCCCTGCACCGGTTCGAAGAAAAATCCGGCTGTGTGCTCATCAACATTTTCTTCAAGCGCCGCTGTATCGTTTAAAGGAACGTGTCTTACATCCGGTAGAAAGGGCTCGAATCCATCACGATATTTTCTCCGGTCCATTAACGATAGCGATCCCATGGTACGCCCGTGAAATGCCTTCTGCAGCGATACAATCGTATGCTTCTGACGGGTTTTTCCCCACCGTCTTACGAGTTTTATCGCTCCTTCTATTGCTTCGGTGCCGCTATTGGAGAAAAACACACGATCATACCCACTTTTCTCCAGTAATATGCGCGCAAGTTCTATCTGTGCATCCTGAAGATAAAAATTCGATAGATGCAGGTAATTTTTTGTTTGATATATGATTGCACGCAACACATCGCGGTCTCCGTACCCGAGTACGTTTACAGCCAATCCCGCGAAAAAATCCAGAATGCGTCTGCCGTCTTTCGTGACAAAGTAACAACCGTCGCCACGCGCTATTTCCACCGGCAACCGTTTATATGTTTGAAAAAAATGTGTCGATTCGTATTCTTTATTATTCATCTGATGATTCCAGCGTTAGAAAGAGATTTTCGAGAAATGCGCATCGTTTGTGTAGAAAGTGAATATCGCCGGTATTCTCAATAACAAAATCCGCACGATTTTTCAGGTACTCATCGGATCGCTGTGCAGCTATCCGTTTCCGTATCTCCTCATCACTCGCTTTATCGCGTTTTGCAACCCAGCGTATCCTATTCTCTATAGGCGCGATGATAACAATGACATAATCAAGCATCGCTTCCATTCGCGCTTCAAACAGCAAAGCAGCTTCGACAAATGCGAGCGGTGAAGTTCTCTGTGCTGCGATTTGAGATAAGTCATCTTCTATCGAGGCAAGCACTGCAGGATGAACAATCCGCTCCACTTCACGTCTCTTCCCCGGCTCGGTAAATATAATTTGTGCAACATGGTGTTTATTGAGAGAACCGTCTGCATGATATGCCTTTTCACCGAGGAGACTGATCAGCTTTTTCCGGAGTTCCAAATTTTCGGACATCAACTTTTTCGCAAGCGGGTCGGCGTAAATCACCGGATAATTCTTCTTTCGAAAATATTGTGCTGCTGTAGTTTTACCACTGCCGTATCCGCCGGTAATTCCAATCCGTAACATTATCTTCTATTTATTTTGCCATAGCGACAGATCGAACTTCCCGAATCACGGTTACCTTGATTTGGCCCGGATACTCCATTTCCTTTTGGATCTTCGCCACAATATCGTGTGATAGCTGATCCGCAAGTATATCATCGATTTTATCCGGCTCGACAACGACCCTTATCTCGCGCCCTGCTTGTATAGCATAGCTATTTGCGACACCTTTAAACGATCTTGCAATATCTTCAAGTTTCTCAAGTCGTTTTACGTACGCTTCCACCGATTCACGCCGTGCACCCGGTCGTGCTCCGCTTATCGCATCTGCTGCCTGAACCAAAGCAGCAATCGGTGTTTCCATGGGGATATCTTCGTGATGCGAACCGATTGCATTTGCTACATCGGTATGTTCGTTATATTTTTTTGCAAGTTCGTAACCGATCAACGCGTGCGGTCCTTCTATGTTGCGATCGACTACTTTCCCTACATCGTGAAGTAATCCGGCTCGTTTGGCATGCATTGTATCGAGCCCGAGTTCTGCCGCCATAAAACCGGTAAGAAATCCCACTTCGATGCTGTGCTGCAGCATATTTTGTCCATAGCTTGAACGGAATTTCATTTTACCAAGCAGTCGTAATAAATCGTTATGAACGCCGTGAAGCCCTAATTCGATAAGCGCATTTTCACCGATCTTAACGGTTTCTTCTTCAAGCTCCTCACGAACTTTTGCAACAACCTCTTCAATCCGCGCAGGGTGAATCCGGCCATCGGAGATCAGACGGTCGAGGGCAATCTTTGCGACTTCACGCCGGAATCCGTCAAAAGCAGATAGAATGACCGCTTCGGGAGTATCGTCAACAATGACATCGACGCCGGTCGCCGCTTCAAATGCCCGAATATTTCTGCCTTCTTTTCCGATAATTCTCCCTTTCATTTCATCACTTTGAATGTTGAGAACGCTAACGGTCGTTTCGACCGAATGATCGACGGCAGTCCGTTGTATCGCCTGCACGGTTATCCGCTGTGCGTCTTTTTTTGCGTCAATCCGTGTTTGATCCCGAATCTCACGCAGGTGTTGTGCTGCTTCCGCTTTCACTTCGTTAATCAAATTCTCAAACAGCATTTTTTTCGCTTCATCGATCGTCATACTGCTGATTCGCTCAAGCCGGCTATTTTGTTCTGTGATCATCGATTCCAATTCTTTCTCACGGCGTTCGGCAATGGTTATTTTACGCTGCAGGTTATGCTCATATTCTTGTAATGTTTTCTCTTTCTTTATAAAGAGTTCGAGTTTGCGGTCGAGATTTTGTTCTCGGGACTGGAGCTGCTTTTCCTGTGCTTGAAGTTTGCTCCGCTGCCTTGAAACGTCGGCGTCGAATTCCTGTTTCTTTTTATACCACTCGTCTTTTGCCTCGAGAATTTTCTCCCGTTTTAGCGTAGCTGCTTCTTTTTCCGCATCATCGATAATTTTTTTAGCGCGTATTTCAGCCGATTGAACCAGATTTCGCTCCGTTCGGAGTCGGAGCCACCAACCTATTCCGAAGCCAATAGCCAACCCGGCAACACCAATCAATATCGCCACAAATAAATTCATAAATCCTCCGGTACAAATTCTATCATAGCTCTAATCTGAGATATAAAAAAACCGCACAAACACAACCGCAGTCATTGCCTGGAAGAACTCCTTCAAGACATTGTGGGAACCTGCCTGAACGCATTCCGCTTCCACTGACCGGATTACCGGTTTCTCATCCCGACGGGTCGTGATAAGAATGTGGCCTGCAGTCAACGCCATGAGTCAAGCTCCCTCTAAATGAGACTGTTAGTTCTTCATTTAAATGTTGCTGCGGCTGCACTGTGCGGTTATAGAAAAGCACAATTTAATTTAACGCAAAACTCTTATGAAAAAGAACACCGATGGTTTCTAACCACGAAAATACTGATCACTCTCCGGCTTCATTCATGACGTCTGTGAGATGCTTGGTCATTTTTTGTAACTCACCGTTTAAATTTTGCAATACAACATGGCTTTTCTCTCTATCTTTCATCATATCCTCGGTTACATTTAATGCAGTGAGCACTGCAATAGTAAGAGGAGGATGATCCGGTATTTTTTCGTGAATACGCTCTATCATCTCGTCTACATACGTAGCTACACGCCTTGTCATTTCTTCGTCTTCCCCGCGTAACGGGTACTCCGACCCAAATATTTTAACACGTAGACTTTTCACAATTTCCTGCCCTCTATTTTGAATGAGCAATACATTAATGCCGCATCGGTGGTATGCTGCAACAACAGATACATTTACAAATGTGAATTAATTCTATCTATTAAACTTATAATTTGTTTCCGAAGCTCTGCTTTTGCACTTTGATCCAACAGACCCAGGCCGTTGCTCTTTATCTCTCGGAGTTGTTGCTGCATTACGTGCTTTTCTTCTTCACGTTGATTTAGTTTTGCTTGTAACGCTTCTATTTTCGCTTCCAGCTCATCAACATTTTTTTTAAGCGAACGGTTATTCTCGCGCAACGTTTGTATCATTTCCACGGCGTGATTTGTTTGTTCCCACAGGCCGCGAAGCGTCGATTCCAATTGCTGAATATCCTGCGTTATAATATTATGTTCTTGTTTATCGTTCACTACAAGAAACCAATGTTAGTGGATAATCAATTTATGAACGCAACACACCGCCAAGATTTTGCTCAACAGCTCGTACAATCTGCGTAACAGTATTTTCGATCTCTGGCTGCGTCAACGTCTTCTCATTCGACACTAATTCCAATGCTACCGCTACACTTTTTTTCCCGTTGCCTATTTTCTCATCACGGTATATATCAAAAAATGAAACCCATTGAATCAACGGTTTGCCGCTTTTCCGTATTATATTTTCGAGATCCCGGTATGAGACCGTTTCGTCGAGTATAAATGCAAGATCACGGTGAACCGGCGGGTACTTTGGTACTTCAGTGTACTTCTTTTCTCCACTGATAATGTTTTGCAACAATGCTATATCAATTTCCGCTCCATACACATCGCTCTCAATATCAAATGATTTCAGCACCTCACTTGCAATTTTACCAAAGTATCCCCGCAAAACCCCTTGATATTCAATACCAATCGCTTCATCAATTAAAGTGTTACTAGTACTATGATAAATATTATATTCAATTTTGTCAAGACTAAACTTGCTTAATAACGATTCTACTTCGCCTTTCAGGTCGAAAAAGTCGTATTTAGCGTCTTTTAACAGCCAGTCATGCGGGTTTCGCAGGCCGGTTAAGATAATTCCGAGCGATTCACCTTCGTGGTAATCGTTGATATAGTTCGTCGAACCATGAAACGCATCCCCGGAAAATATAGTCCCGATTTCATAGAGGCGGAGATTTTCATTCCCGCGATTGAGGTTATGTTTCACAACATGTAGCATTCCGGGTATAAGCGAAGAACGAAGTTCGTTCATATCCTGATTCTGTGGATTGTTTACTTTCACTGCCGGCTTGCCCGCAAATGTATTATATTTTTCCGGCACCATGCTGTTGCACACTATCTCGTTGTATCCGGCGCCGACAAACCACTCGCGAATCCGGTCCTGAGTTCCCGGCCGAACATCGTCCTCTATGAAACGTATAGATGCACGTTCCTGTGCAGGAATTTTATCATACCCGTATATTCGAACAACTTCCTCGACCAGATCTATTTCGCGTTCAAGATCGGGACGAGACGTCGGTATCACACATCGCCATTCATTTCTTTTACCGGTATCTTTCACTTCAACACCGAGACGTGTGAGAATTCCTTTCACCGTGGAGGCTGGAATTGTAATGCCAAGTACCCGCTCGACCTGTTCTCTCCTGAATGATACCCGCACCGGTTTTATTTTATTCGGATATGAATCTACCCGACCACGATATACGTTACCTCCGGTCAGTTGCTGTAATAACCGTATAGCACGATCGGCAACATCAGCCGTATGAGAAGGATCGACGCCGCGTTCGAATCGATACGAAGATTCGGAAACCAATCCCAGATGCCGGGATGTGTGCCGGACCGAGAACGGCGTAAAATATGCGCTTTCAATAAGAACGGTTGTTGTGTCGTTATTTATTTCGGAATTTAAACCACCCATTACACCAGCAATCGCAACCGGACGTTTTGCATCACAAATTAATAAATTTTCTTTCGTCAGTTTCCGTTCCTTATCGTCGAGTGTAACAAACGTTTCACCGTCCTTTGCAAGTCGAACAATGATTTTGTTGCCATCGATTAAATTAAAATCGAATGCATGGAGCGGTTGTCCGTATTCCATCATCACATAGTTCGTCACATCGACGACAACATTTATCGGACGAACGCCTATCATTTTTAGACGGCGCTGCATCCACTCCGGCGATGGTAAGATTTTTATACCTTCAATTATCCTGCCGACATATCGCGGACAATGATCAGCATCTTTTATTTCTATACTCAATATCGATTTTACCGGTTTTCCGGATTCTTTTATAGAAATATCCGGAATCCTGAGCCGCCGTTTATATAGCGCTGCTATATCACGTGCAACACCGATGTGCGATAAACAATCCGGGCGATTAGGCGTAATACCGATCTCGAATACGACATCATCATCCCAATAATACCGGGAAAACGGATCACCAGGATTTGCATCATCCGGCAAAACAAGTATACCTTTGTGATCGTCGCCGATATCGAGTTCATATTCGGAACAGATCATCCCCGCCGATAATTGCCCGCGTATCTCAACCGCTCGAACTTCCATTCCACTTGACGGAACGATCGATCCAACCCGGGCAAAAGCAATCTTCTGCCCGGCTGCAACGTTCGGTGCACCGCAGACAACAGTGTGTTTTGTCTTTCCATCAGACACATCGCATACCGTCAGGCGGTCGGCGTTCGGATGTTGACGTACGTCGCGGACTTCACCGATAACAAAATCTTTATATATTTCTTTTGTAGAACGTATTGATTCGACTTCGAGACCGATCATCGTAAGGCGATCCGCGATCTCGTTATGTGATTCATTTATTTTTACATAATCCTGGAGCCAGTTAAGGGATATATTCATAGACTACGTACAGTACGATTACGTGAATTGATTAAGTAAGCGAACATTATTTTCATATAACAAACGGATATCGTCTATGCCATAAAGAAGCAACGCAGTGCGGTCGATTCCCATTCCGAAAGCGTAACCGGTGACCTCCTCCGGATCATAGCCCACCGCTTTGAATACATTTGGATCCACCATACCGCAGCCGAGAATTTCAAGCCAGCCGGACTGTTTGCAAACTCGACATCCCTTACCGTCACATAGAAAGCAGGAGATATCCATTTCTGCGCTTGGTTCGGTAAACGGGAAAAAGCTCGGGCGAAAAACATATTTTACGTTTGAGCCGAAGAATTTCTTTGCGAATGCAGCAAGTGTCCCCTTTAATTCGGCAAAGGTAATTTTCTCATCAACAGCAAGACCTTCAAGTTGGTGAAACATACAATAGCTGCGTGCGCTAATTGCCTCGTTGCGGTACACCCGGCCGGGCATAATATGCCGTATCGGAGGTTTCCGGTTCATCATTATGCGAATCTGTACCGGTGAGGTATGCGTTCTTAGAAGTGCCGTGTCATCGAGAAAAAAGGTGTCCTGCATATCTCGCGCGGGATGATCGGGCGGAAAATTGAGCGCCTCAAAATTATGAAAATCGTCCTCGATTTCCGGCCCGAGCGCGACGGCAAATCCCATCGATTTAAATATAGCGACCATATCATCGAGCGCCTGCGTAATCGGATGCTTTGTGCCGATGGGACGGCGGCGTCCCGGAATGGTAAGGTCGACTTCATCTTTTGCTGCCATTTGCACTTGTTCAAGTTCATTTTTCTTATCATCAAAAAGTCGTTGGGCAGTCTGACGAAGTTCATTGAGCGCTTTGCCAAGAAGCGGCCGTTCCTCAGGAGCTACAGTCTTGAGACCTTCAAACATTTGTTGTACAATACCTTTCCGCACAAGATACTTCAGGCGGAATTGTTCAAGATCTTCTTTCGTTGAAACCGATTGAATCTCGGCTTTCAGGGTTTCAAGAGTTTCGTGGACGGATGTTAGATTCATGACAAGCTGTATTGTTAGGTTTAAATATAAAAACTCCCATTACTACATCATATTCCCTGCATAATACGCAGGAGTTTTATGATCCGTAATGGGAGTTACCCCGGTATTATGCCATCGCAAATTTCACTACTTCGGAAAATGCTTTTGGATGATTCACTGCTAAATCGGCAAGTATCTTACGATTAATCTGCATATCTTTATTGCCGAGCGCTTCAATTAATTTCGAATAATTTGTTCCGTTCATACGGGCGGCAGCGTTGATACGGGTAATCCACAACTGTCTGAAAGATCGTTTCTTCGCGCGCCGATCCCGATACGCGTATTGCAATGACTTTTCGACATGGTGTTTTGCTACCGAAATCAACTTGCTGCGTGCACCGAATGCACCCTTTGCCTGTTTCAGTACTTTCTTTCTTCTATTTTTTGATGCTACACTATTTTTTGAACGTGGCATGAAATATTACTCCTGCATTAGTCTTTTCTAACATTCTATTGCTTGTTATTATCCCACCATCCGGCTCACTCGCTTCTGATCGGTCGGATGTACGATCGTTGCTTTACGTAAATTACGTTTCCTCTTCCGGGATTTCTTAGTTAAAATGTGACTTTTATACGCTTTCATGCGTTTGTATCTACCGGAGGCAGTTCGTTTGAACGTTTTTGCAGCGCCTCGGTTTGATTTCATCTTTGGCATGACGCTTCCCTCTTAGTTAATAAATAATAAGATACGAATAAATACAATTAATTTTTTTTACCCCCGCCTTTTTTCTTCTCGGGCGCCAGCATCATTATCATACTCCGGCCTTCCATCTTCGGCTCTTGCTCAACTTTCGTAAGGTCTTCAACTTTCTCCAACAGACGCAGCAGGATTTCTTTTCCTTGATCCTGATACGTAATTTCGCGTCCTTTAAAAATTACCGTTGCTTTCACCTTATTTCCCTCTTCCAGAAACCTGCGGGCGTGCCGAGCTTTATATTCAAAATCATGATCGTCCGTATTTGGATGCAAGCGAATTTCTTTTACCTGTGTCTGTTGCTGGTGTTTTCGCTGCAATTTTTCTTTTTTCATCTGTTCGTAACGGTATTTCCCATAATCGAGAAATTTGCATACCGGCGGATTGGCATTCGGCGATATTTCGATTAAATCATACCCTCTCTCCTCTGCCGTTCGTCTCGCCTCTTGAACTGCAATTATACCAATTTGATTCCCGTTTTCATCAATAACTCGCACACGGGGAGCGCGAATTTCATCATTAACCCGTAACCGCTTTTCTTTAATAAGGTATTCTCCTTTTTAGTTAGACAATTTTTTCTTCCGAATTTCTTCGGTAATCACCGAAATAAATTCGTCTAAATCCATTGCTCCGGTATCGCCTATGTGATGCTTTCGTACGGAGACTGTTTTATTCTCCATTTCTTTATTTCCAACTATGAGCATATACGGTGCTTTTCGATTTTCCCATTCGCGAATTTTATACCCGACTTTTTCATTGCGCTTATCGATTTCAACGCGTATACCCGATTCTTTTAAACGGTCTTTCGCCCATTCCGCATACTGGTGATGTGCACCGCTGATCGGTAGCACCACCGCCTGTACCGGCGATAACCAGGTCGGAAACGCTCCCGCGAAATGTTCGACCAAAATACCGACAAAACGCTCAAAGGAACCAAAGACGGCCCGATGAATCATAACCGGTCTCACACGCTCATCGTCTTCGTTTACATATTCCAGGTCGAATCGCTCGGGCATCTGAAAATCGAGCTGGATTGTTGCAAGCTGCCACATCCGTCCGAGTGCATCTTTAATCTGTACATCGATCTTAGGTCCGTAGAATGCGCCGTCTTTCTCTTTAAGAGAAAAATCGATTTTATTTCGCTTGAGGGCTTCTTCAAGCGACTGCTCGGCTTTATCCCATAATTCGGGATCACCCATTGAATCCTCGGGCCGCGTTGCAAGACTAAATGTCGGTTCGAATCCGAATATATTATATACTTTAGTAATGAGTTCAATGAGTTTGTCAATCTCATCGAGTATCTGATCGGGTCGCACGAAAAGATGCGCATCGTCCATCGTAATTTGCCGTACGCGGAACATCCCGCCTAAAGCACCCGAAATCTCGTTCCGTTGTAATCGCCCAATTTCAGAAAGCCGGATTGGTAAATCTTTATAGCTGCGAACTTTTATTTTATATACGTATGTACTTTCGGGACAGTTCATCGGCTTAATACTAAACGTTTCATCATCGACATTTAACAGAAACATATTTTCCTGATAATGATCCCAGTGTCCCGATTGCTCCCATAACTTTTTTTTCACTAAAATCGGCGTGCTAATCTCGTCGTAGCCGGTATTGTCAAGCTCTTCGCGAATGAATTTTTCAAGTTCCCGGAAAATTATCATACCTTTCGGCAGCCAGAACGGTGCCCCGGGAGAAATCTCGTTGAACATAAATAGTTCGAGCTCTTTGCCGAGCTTTCGATGATCCCGTCGTTTTGCTTCTTCAAGCCGTTCGATATATTCATCGATATATTTTTTCTTCGGCGATGAAACGCCGTATACGCGCTGCAACATCTGCCGGTCGTTGCTGCCCCGCCAATACGACCCCGAGACACTTAACAATTTAAAATGCTTTATCTTCTTTGTATTCGGAAGATGCGGACCGCGACACAGATCCGTAAATGATCCCTCGTGGTACAAGCTGACTATTTCGCTATTGCCGTCTATTTCCTCAAGAAGCTCCAGTTTGTACGGATCGTTTTTTTTCTTGAAGTATTCGATTGCTTTGTCTTTCGGAAGCACTTCACGTTCGAATATTTCACCACGCTCGACGATATCACGCATTTTCTCCTCGATGCGTTTTAGATCATCGTCCGATAAACGCGCATCGATATCGATATCGTAGTAAAACCCGTTCTCAATTGCCGGCCCGACACCGAATTTCGCGCCGGGATATAGCTCTTCGATCGCATGGGCCATAACGTGCGAGGTACTGTGCCAGTAGACATGTTTCCCTTCCGGATCATCGAATGTCAACAAACGCAACGATCCGTCCTCTTTGATAGGGCGATGCAGATCGATCACGTTATCATTATGCATCGCAGCAAGCGCTTCCTCTGCAAGTCCTTTGCTGATCGACTCAGCTACTTCATACGCCGTTACACCCTTCGGATATTCCTTTTGCGAACCGTCCGGAAGACTGATTGTTACTTTTTCCATGCACCTCACAGAATAAATATTGGCAATAAAAAATCGGAGTAAACTCCGATTTATAATCTTAACGTGGGCAGTACTAGATTCGAACTAGTGACCTCTACGATGTCAACGTAGCGCTCTAACCAACTGAGCTAACTGCCCGCGAAGCACTATAATTCTTCTTCTCGCTTCTAAGCTAAGAATACTTAATATACATATTTTGGTAAAATTATTCAAGAAAAATAATTTCTGAATTGGAAAGAAAAATCAGGCAAATACCGTATATGCCCGCGTATTTGCCTGATTTAGACAGGATCGACATTGACTGTCTATTGCTGCATCATTCTATCTAATTTCTCCGACAGTTCAGCCATTCTGTTAAATAGCGGAACCGTTTCGGGGTCTATTTCCTCCATTTTTCCTACGAGGATCTCTTCAAATTCGTTCCGCCGTTCCTGCACTTCTTCATCTGCCATCGCCTGTTGCATATATGGCTGTAATTGCTGGCTGATTTGCTCATATCCTTGCTGGAGTTCCTGAATCGACTCGAAATCTCCCTCCGCTTGTGCGGCCTGAATTAAATCTATTGTCTCTTCCCGTTGTTCAACGAGATCGCCTGCACGCGGATCGATTTCTCTCAATTTCTCGTCAACGAAGGCAGAATATTCTTCTGCGTGTTCCGCGACATTTTCATCTTGCAAAGCTTGCTGCTGTATTTGCTGAAGGCGCTGATTTAATTCCATATACTCCTGGTAGAGTTGTTGAAACTCTTCATCTTGCGTTTGCGCAAAAACAAGTCCGCCGGAGAACAACAACAACACCGCAACAATATTTTTGATTACTTGATTATAATTCATTCGCCACTCCTCTCGTTTATTATTATGATTGTTAGTTAGTTTCTTAGATTATTAGTCCCTTGTCAGCTCGAGAGGCCCTTTTCCAATATAACGTTCGAGCCAGCTATAGAGTTCGTCGTACCAAAATATCGAATTCTGCGGTGTCAGTATCCAGTGATTTTCGTCGGGATAATATACCAACCGCGCATCCGTACCTTTTCCTTTAAACACACCGTACACCTCAAGTCCCTGTGTAACGGGTACACGGTAATCAAGCTCGCCGTGTATAATAAGCATAGGTGTTACGAAATTTTCAGCGTGAAGTGCGGGATTCCACTCCTGCATCTGTTCAAGGCCATCCCAGGGAGAACCGCTGTATGCATATGCCCTATGTGCAGTTACATCCGATGCAAATTGTCCCATAATATTGTATACACCGGCGTGATTTACCAGTGCTGCAAATCTATCGGTATGTCCTGCAATCCAGCTCACCATATATCCCCCATAGCTGCCACCGGTTGCAGCCATTCGCGTTTTATCTATGTACCCACGATCGATCATAAAATCGGTTGCTTTCATAATATCACGGAAGGGCTTATCGGAATGTGCGCCGTGAATCGATTCAGCGAACTCCTGACCAAAACTTGTTGAACCGTGAAAGTTCGACATTGCTACGACATAACCGGGCGCTGCGAATAGCTGTGCATTCCATCTGAAATGGAAAAAATCACCGAATATGCCGTGCGGACCGCCGTGTATCATATGCACTAACGGCCATTTTTTCGATGCGTCAAAATCCGGTGGATAGACTATATACATTTGCACATTGGCGTCATTCGCGCCTTTATACGTCACATCTTCTACGTTACCGAATTTTATCCTGTCAAGTATTTCTTTATTGAAAAAGGTTAATTGTTTTAAATCGTGACCGGCTCGTTTCATTTCAAATATTGCCGGTGGTTGTGTAAACGATTGGTGAGAAAAGATCAGCCGGTTATTGCTCGCGATTTGAACCGCATCGTTTGTTCCACCCCGGAATATCTCGGTAACGCTTCCGCCGTTAGCAGGAAGTGAGAAAATAGATTTTTTTCCCCTATCCTCCGCGTGAAAATAGATTGTTTCACCGTTTTCCGACCACACCCATTGCTGAAATGAAAAATCGATATCCTCGGTAAGAACCGTACGTTCGCCTGTTTGACAATCGTATCGAACCAATCGTACCTTGTCTGCATAAAAATGAGTCGATCGCTGCTTGCCGTACAGGATCGTCCGACCATCGGGGCTATAAACCGGATTAATGTCGTTGGCAGGATTGTGGCCGGTAATATTTTTCATTTCACCGCTTCCGTCTGTTTTAAGCAAATAGACATCGTAATTCAATCGCTCGTATGGCGGTTCGGTGCTGTTGATTGATACTGCAATCTCGTTGCCGTCGGGCGAAATATCATATTGCGCTCCGCCCATCATAGAAAAATATACAGATGTGCCGGGCATAAGATCCTTCACTTTACCGGTCTCGATATTGACCGAAAACAATCTTGGATACATACCGTCGGTTAACCATCGATCCCAATGCCGGTAAATTCTGTTCTCCGTTACTTTTGCCGATACTTTGCTTTCCCGGTTCTCTTCAATCATAGATTTCAATTTATCAAAGTCACCATCATAGCCGGGGTACACCGATGCAACAAATGCAATCCGTTTACCATCGGGAAACCATTTCGGAGCAGAGACAGAGACCGGGAGTTCGGTAACCTGTCTTGCTTCACCACCATCGACAGGGATAATAAAAAGTTGTGCCGAGCTGCCATTCCTTCGCGAAACAAATGCAAGGTTTTTACTATCCGGACTGAAAACGGGTGAACTATCCGATGCAGGATGACGTGTAAACCGGAACGGCTCACTGCCGTCAAGTCGGAGCATATAAATATCCGATGATCCCCGATTTTTTTCTATGTCAAAAGTGGTTACTGTAAATGCGGCGTTATTTCCGTCGGGTGAAACATTGAGCGAACCGACGCGTTTCAATTCCCACATATCGGTTGGTGTGAGCGGCACCTTTTCCTGTGAGAAACCGGAAAAGGTGAAAGATATAATAAGTATAATTAATGAAGTACAATATATTCGAAAATGTGATTTCATAACACCCTCGCTCTTAATTATGTAAATAATAGACAGGTAATAAACGGCGAGTTAATTTGTGGAACAATACTAACTTGGTACCGAGGGCCGGAGTCGAACCGGCACGTCCTTTGCAGGACCCAGGATTTTAAGTCCTGTGCGTCTACCAATTCCGCCACCCCGGCATGGTGGTTGAGAATTTTCATAGAATATAAAAATACGAAAAAAATGGGGGAGAATCAATAAAAAAACTCTCAGCATTTTACTAAGAGTTTTCTACTGAGGCGCCGGGCGGATTACCCGCTCCGCACATTCCTCTCCTTCGGGTGATCCGCCGTGATCTTTTCAACGTACAATAAACAAAAAACTCTCAGCATTTTACTAAGAGTTTTCTACTGAGGCGCCGGGCGGATTCGAACCGCCGCATAAAGGTTTTGCAGACCTCTCCCTTACCACTTGGGTACGGCGCCTTTTTTATTGATTATTGAATAATGATTATTTATTATTTGTTCGCGCGTCCCACCATACTTCTGTCAGATATTTTCTCAATAATCATTATTCAATAATCAATAACTAAAACCCCACCGCCTGGTGGGGTGGGCGGCGGGGCAGCTTAAATATAATGAGGTTGTTTACTTTATACCCTGAATTTTCAGGGTATCACTATGCCCACAGATCCCTCTTCGCGTGGGCAGAGCGGGAAACGGGACTCGAACCCGCGACATCAACCTTGGCAAGGTTGCGCTCTACCAGCTGAGCTATTCCCGCTTTAGCTTTGCACTCAGTACCCGCTCGACATTACCGATAAATCGGAACGCTCCACTCCCGATGCTGTATATCGGGAAGCAATTTCCACTGAAGCTATCAATCACATAAAATATATAAAATTCCAGTAAAGAACGCAAGTATTTAAATAATCATTTACATAGGTATACATTTTTTTATTATATTATAGGTATGAATATGCTAAAATTTTTGTTTTTCGCGATACTCCTGATATTCATACACCGAAGCGGTATACCTGTTTCTGCTAATGATAATCAATTTAAAATTTTGGAAACCGAAGACGCAATTATACACTTTCCTCCACGTCTTGATAATATTGCACAACAAATAGGAAGAATCTACCCCCCGGTCAAGATGGAGCTTGAACAAACCTTACACCTACCGGTTAGCTTCAAACCGAATATCTTTATTATGAACGACCGAAAACGCTTTCGGGACACATTCGGCAGCGATATGGTCGTCGCAGTTGCAATACCGGCTCAAAATCTCATGGTCATCGACTATACACGAATGGTCGACAATCCGTTCAGACTTCGAAGCACATTAAAACATGAGTTATCCCATTTGGTTTTGCACCATCATATCGATTCGAATATACTGCCCCGCTGGCTTGATGAAGGAGTCTCTCAGTGGGTAACAGGGGGAATCAGTGAGCTGGCAACCGACCCGGGGTGGTCGGTGCTTGAAAGCGCTGCGATGCGCGATAACCTGTACCGCTTTGACGAGCTTGTTTCCTTCCCCTCAGGCAGAAGCGAAACGATGCTCGCGTATCAACAAAGCTTAAGCTTTATTGAAAACATTGTAGATGTATATGGTGAAAGAGCATTGATCGAGGTTCTTCACGAAATGCGGCACGGTGCCTCTGCCGACCGGGCATTTGCTACAGTTCTTCCACATACTTTGCGGCAGGTCGAATATAACTGGGTAAATCATATTCAAGCGCAAGTTTCGTGGTTTACCTATATCAGCCGGAATATGTTTCAATTCCTTTTCCTGATTGCGGCTATTCTTGTAATCGTTGCATTTATAAAGGCGATACTTCAACGTCGCGGTCAGTCTGAGGAGGAAGATGAATACGATGACCTACCATCTGATCAACGCTGACGCCCATGTAAATCCCGCGCCGAAAGATGCCAGACATACCAGTGAGTTTTCCTTTATCAGTCCCTGCTCCACCGCTTCACTTATTGCAATAGGAATCGATGCAGCGGTCGTATTCCCGTACCGTTCGATGTTGCTGTACACTTTATCCATCCCCAGTTGCAATTGATGTGCTACGGCTTCGGTGATTCGCCTGTTTGCCTGATGAGGAATCACCAGATCGAGATCATCCTTCGTATACCCCGCAGCGGCAAGAGCTTCGTGAATAACCTCGGGAAAACGGGTGACTGCATGTTTAAACACAAAACGTCCTTCCATCTTGGGATAAATCCGATCGGTCTCAACCAGCGCTTTCGATATACGCGGATTATCGTTAACCGAAGGAGCATCGGCCCATAATTTATCTGCAAATGTTCCGTCGGCGTGGAGATGGGTTGTCAACACACCCTTTTCTTCTTTCTCCGTCGGTGTAATAACGGCAGCGCCCGCTCCGTCGCCGAAGATAACCGACACATCGCGTCCGCGGGTTGTGAGATCAAGTGAGGTACTCTGGATCTCGGCACCGACGAGAAGTATCGTATCGTACATTCCGGTTTTAATAAACTGATCGGCAACGGAAAGTCCGTAGACAAACCCGCTGCACGCATTGCGTATATCCATCGCCGGCACACCAGGTATGCCCAACTTCTTCTGCAGAAAACATCCTCCGCCGGGAAATTCGTGATCCGACGCGAGACTCGCAAATATTATGAATTGAATTTCACCGGGTTTCTTTCCAGCCATATCAAGCGCTTTCATTGTTGCATTATACGCTAACCCCGATAAAGTGTCGCCTTCACGCACCCAATGTCGTGTTTGTATACCGGTTCGTTCCCGAATCCACTCATCGCTGGTATCCATCATCTTTTCAAGGTCGAAATTCGTAATAACACGATCCGGTACGTGACGCCCTATCCCTGTTATCCGGCTGTTTCGCATAATTATCCTTTACGTGTGTTTTCTAATGCAATGTATTCTCGAACAATTGTAAAATTCTTCTGTACTGATCCTTCCAGCTTGACGGTTCGATAAAAGCATGGTCTTCTACAGGATAAAGAGCGACTTCCCAATTCTCTTTTCCCAGTTCAATCAAACGTTGTGAAAGCCGGACCACATCCTGAAAATGAACATTGGTATCGACCATCGGCGCTGTAATGAGCAGCGAACCTTCAAATCCTTCGGCATGGTATATGGGAGAACTTCTCCGGTAATTCTCGTGATCTTCAAACGGAATATCGAGAATGTTCGAAGAATACCAGTGCGCGTAGTGAGCCCAGTCGGTTACGGGACGCAAAGCTGCACCGGCTGCAAAGACACCCGGTTCCGTGAACATCGCCATAAACACAATGAACCCACCATAGGATCCTCCGTAAATTCCGATGCGATCCCGATCGATTCCGTGCTCTTCGACAAGATAGTTTGCTCCGTCGATATGATCGTCGAGATCTTTGCCCCCCATATGTGTATATATTGCCGTACGCCAATCCCGGCCGAGCCCTGCACTACCGCGGTAATCGATATCGAGAACGGTGTATCCCATATCGGCGAGCAGGTTATGGAACATATATTCGCGGAAATATCTACTCCACCACCGGTGAGCATTTTGCAGGTACCCCGCACCGTGGACAAAAATGACTGCTGCGCCGTTCGGTTCATCGGGAGAATATAAACGCGCCGGAACCTTGACGCCGTCGCGTGCTTCAAAAAGGATAAGTTCGGGTATACGCCAATCGTATGATAAAAATTCCGCAGACGGTGATTGAGTAATCCGAACGGGAACGGCGCCCGGTTGATTATCCATAACATACAACTCAGGCATTTTATTTTTAAATGAATGAAGAATCGCGATACGATCCTCCCGCGGAGAGATAAATGCATCGTTTCTCCCTTCCATCGAAGTTATTTTAGTGCGTACGCCGCCTTCGAGAGGCATTGTGTAAAGGTGTCGTTCACCGAAATGTTTTTCGTTTGTAATTAAATACCACACGCTTTCATCGCGGGAAATTTCCGCGCTGTATACTTCGAACGCTCCCTCCGTCAATGGTCGTTTACCGGCGCCGTCTTTGTTGACGACATACAGATGAGAATAGCCGGTTTCTTCCGACTGAAAATAAATTCGTTCCGAATCGGGCATCCAGCCGATCGATGATCGCATGCCCCAACCTCTAATACCCGGTCCGCCTAACCATGCCTCATCATACTGATACTCGAGGATATCGGTTACGGCTGCTTTTGCCGGATCGACGCCGACAATCCACCCGTGTTTGTTATCCTGAGAAAATATTTGAAATATTGCGTTTTTTCCGTCGGGCGACCAGATGACAGGACCATACATAAGTTCCGACGGCTTCCGGGAACGATCTTCATTATTGAGCATATCAACTTGTATATCCCTTACCGTATCCCCGACGGCATCAAAGATATGCATTGACATAGTAATCTGAGGGTAACCGGTTTTAGCCCTGCTTCGAATCGTTTCCATGTAACCGCTTTCGGTGACGTAATTCGGAACCTCCGTCGGCTTTGTGCGTCGCTCCTGTTCCGTCAAAACAAACGAAATATACCGCTCATCCGGAGAGAGCACAAAATTTGATACCGATTTATTTCCTCTGTGATACGGTGATGGACGCTCCGGGCGTACGGCTTCACGAAATGCTTCCTCCTCGTCACGTCTTCTTTTTCTTTCACGCAGCACTTCGAATAACTCGAGTTCCCTATCCCGTAAGTATTCTTCCTTTTCTGTAAGTCCCTCCTCTTGCGCCGGTGAGCCGCTGCGGATATTGGTAAGCTGGGACAGCAAGCCCGATTCAAGATCATACATAAATAGATTGCTTCCGCTTTCGAATGTTATTTTTCTCTCACCGAAAGTAAACCGGGGATTGGATTTTCGATCGAGAGTGTTCGTTATCCGGCGTTCAGTTCTCCGGTTAACATCATAGACAAAAATATCACCATGCTTATCATATACCTTCTGCGAACGGTCCCGGGTATAATCGCCCCTTTGCGACGGAAGGTTTCGAAATTCTTCAATTGATACCCGTTCCGGGATACCGCCTTCAGCGGACACAACATAAAGTGAATCACCATCATCCCCCTCTGTTCTCCACCGAAAATAAATACCCGATCCGTCTTCCGACCAGAATACATCGCCCGGGGATATTCCCATCCACGCCGCATCGCGCATAATTAAATCGACCGTCAGCCAACCACGTGAAGGTTCATCTGCTTTTACAGTTAAAATAATTCCAAATATGAGAAGCAAGGACAGAAGTACTGGTAAATTTTTCATAGTATTAGCACCCTCTACTATTCATAAAAAAGATATTTAACAAAGTAAATGATATTATATTTACCTTCATATCAAATCACAAACGACCGGCGAGTTAAACCATGATTACTTCGAATTTACAAAACCGACTACCAATAATACCCAACCGGCAAGAAATGAAACGCCGCCAAACGGTGTTACTCCTCCCAACCATCCGGCAGCGGTCAACGATAAGATATACAAACTACCTGAAAACAAAAATATCCCTATTGCAAACATCCAGCCGGCAAAACGAAAATAGGTATTTTCCCGTCTATCAAGCGCCCACCCCGTTATTATCAGTGCGAATGCGTGATACATTTGATAGCGGACCGCAGTTTCAAATATTTGGAGGTAGTGACTTGAAATCATATCACGCAATGAATGAGCACCGAATGCGCCGGCAGCAACACCGAGAAACGCAAACGAAGCTCCGAGAATAAAAAATATGCGTTGCATATTGGTCCTCTTCTGTTATTCTGTTCTATGAACGACCGTCGGTGATGCCTGATCGGTTGGCAGCAACAATATCTCGGCACACTGCACATGAGACGGGCGGCTGGCAGCAAATACGACGGCATCGGCAACATCGTCTCCCGTTAGCGGTGTTAATCCCTGATAGACTTTTTCAGCTTTTTCGGAATCGCCGCGAAATCGAACCCGGCTGAATTCCGTCTCCACCAAACCGGGATCGACCGTGCAAACTCGAACCGGAGTATCGACAAGGTCAAGACGCATACCTTTGGTCAACGCATCAACGGCAAATTTTGAAGCACAATACACATTACCCTTTGGATACACTTCCCTCCCTGCTATCGAGCCGATGTTTACGATCGTTCCTCTTTTGCGTTCTACCATTCCCGGAATGACCATCCTGCTTACATACAGCAGTCCTTTGACATTTGTATCGAGCATCTCCTCCCAATCCTCAAATTTTCCTTCGTGAAACTTATCCAGACCCCGGCTCAAGCCGGCGTTATTTACGAGTATATCTATTTCATTCCATGCATCGGGTAATGACCTGATACTCGTCTCAACTGCTTTTTGATCGCGTACATCAAGGGTGAGAATATGTACTTCAGTAGCATGTTTTTCCCGGATAGCATTCACCAACTCAATAAGACGTTCTCTCCTTCGAGCAGCAAGGATAAGTTTTGCTCCGGCTTCGGCAAACCGCTGTGCACATGCCCTACCTATGCCGCTGCTTGCTCCGGTAATAAGAACTATTTTATTTTTCAATTGCATCATTTCATATCCTTAAATTTCAGGTTTTCAGAAAATCCCACATGGATCCTCTATTAAGCTGGGAATCAGATCGAGAAAGTTTGAATAATTTTGCACCGTTCTCCCAGAATATTTTCTTCTTATCATCCAGCGGGAGTTTTAGCTCATTGATAAATTTGAGATACGTTTCCATCGTACAGATAGGCCAATCGGTTCCGTATAACACATGATTCGGATTAACACCATATAAAATCATTTCCTGCAATTGTTTCCGCATAAAGACCTCGAACCGATCGGTAAAATTACCAAGTACAAGCCCGGAAACATCGGTATACACATTTTCGTTTTTATATACCACTTCCATTGTATCGCGGGTCCACGGATTCCCGAGATGACAGATAATAAATTTCACATTCGGAAAATCGACGGCCACATCATCGACATGGATCGGATGTGAGTATTTAATTTTTCCTGTCGGGGAATAGGTGTCGCCCGTATGAATCATGACCGGCACATCGAACTCCTCCGCAAGCTCATACACGGGGTGAAGGATCTCGTCGTTCGGGTAGAACGGCTCATATCCCGGATATAATTTCAATCCCCGTACCGTTCTGTCCTTTAAATAATCCCGCAATTCGACAAGATAATCCAAATGAAAATTCAGATAGCTGATACCCGCAACGACATAGATATGGTTCAGGTTTTCAGTGAGTCGAACTACCTGCTTTGTTGACGGACGGCCGGGATTAACTTTATACGATGTCAAAATCATTGCAGCGTCGATTCTATTCCTGCGCATTGTGTTTTGTAATTCTTCGAATGTGTTCGCAGTTGCATCTTTTGTTTCATCCGAATAATTGTTGATATGTACATGGCAATCCAGAATCATATGTCTCTCCCGTTAATTTGCCTTCTTCGCGGCATTATCAATAACACGTGCGGCCCAGTCTCTCCCACCCAATCCGAAAGCCAAAGCAAGAGCCAAACAGAGGGCGCCGAAAGCTATCTGAAATGCGGAGACGAGTATTTCCCCTCCGATAGCAAGTTGTTCAAGCACGATAGAGACGACAAAAACGATGATAGCATACTTTGCGATACCGCTCACGAGACGCGCACCGCCTACCCCCACATTATTCAGATAGGTAAATAATGCACTTTGAATAAATTGAGCAAAGAGTGTTCCAAAAATAAGCAATGCAATTGCAACAATTACATTGGGAATATACAGTATAATTTGATTGAACAACTCCGCCGCGATATCAAGACCGAGAGTATTTAACACCGCAAGAAAAACAACAAAAAATATTGTCCAATAAACTAACGCGGCAATAAGTGTAACGGCCGTAAAACGAACTCCTCCTTTGAGCAGAAAACCTTCAATACCCGAGCGTTCCGCAAACACATCCACCCGGAGAAACCGGAGTCCCCGGATAGTTATACTCCTCACCACTTTCGCAATTATCCATCCGACAATAAGCAGTACAAATGCAACAAGTAGGTTCGGAAGAAAGCCCCCGACATCGATCCAGAATTGATTCAATGATTCGAATATACCGTTAAACTGTCCCATAGCGTTGCTCCTCCGATATTAGTAATGGTAATGAATGATAAAAACTATACTATATGCTAATCAGATATGCATAAAATATAACAGAATAGCAACGGACGATCCCATCGATGTGCAGGCAAAGTTAACATAGTCATTCGTAATCCAGGTAAATCCTTGCACCCTTTTTGTCGGTTTTCCGCAGTGGTGTTTCCGCTCGGTCAGATTTTCACATTCCGGACATTTGTATATTGCCTGGTACATAGCGCCAAGATAGCTATCGAATAAACTTCCCGCAACACCTGAACCGGCTATTAACCCGACGAGAATAAACGACGATGGTATTATTTCTATAGTCTGGTGATACCAGGTGTAGCCACTTAATGCAATTATTGCACCTCCTGCAAGTCCCGCAACGGTACCGGTAATCGATACTCCTCCCGACGTTCCGAGCGGTACTTTTCGAAACGTAATAATACTCCTCGCTCCCGAGCTGAATGATACTCCGAATTCCGTACCCCACGTATCCGCCGTTGCCGCCGCAACCGCACCGAGATAAGCAAAATACCACACAGGATGTGGCATAATAAATTCCAATAACACAAAAACCGATGCAAGACCTCCGTTTGCAGCTACCTGCCACATATCGCGGCGGTGTGATTTCTCAAAAACAAGTTCAGCGGCTTCCTTCCGTTTGCTTTTCATCCTGGAGATTATACTCGACAGCATAAAAAATGTAAGCATCGGGATAGTCCACTTCCATCCACCGATACCGAATATAATCACAGCCATCAGAAATGTTGCTGCGGCGCCGTTGGGTGAAAGAAAACCCACCCGCAACGATGCTATACTAATCAATGCAGCAAAGACAAATCCGACAAACAATTGTATTTCAATTGATCCCGCTCCTTCCAGACCGACATACAATATTATCGAAGCACTCAGCGGTATAAACAGATTATCAAACCCTCTGACGGAAAGAGCTTCGACAACGGTAGCGACCGATGCAACAACAAACGACAATGCAAGTATAAAAGCAACCGATGAGCCGGCAAGCAGAGCTTCGGACGGCATTGAAAAAGGATACCATAAAAGACATCCTGCCGTGACAATGAATGCAACGATGAACATTGCACTGCTTCCCTGTAATGATTTTCTGTCAGCGGTAAAAGTAAAAAACCGTGGATTTCTTACTCTTTCCCCCACAAAAGATGCTGCCGCATCAGCAAGTCCGAGAATGAGAATTGATGTTGAAATTATAACAGGATAAGAATTCCAGAAAAAAAGAATGAGTATAAAAAAGGCAAGCGGAAAATACACGGTACCATATGTTTGACGGGTTGTATCATCCATCCCTTTAAACAAACGAAAACGTACGGAAAAATAATTCATACAAATAAAAAGCACCGACATCAGAAGGCCCGGAACCGGTGAGATAAACAGAATTGGTACGAAAAATACGAATATCCCGACAAGTATGTGAACTATTTTCCTCGTCGTATTCCCGGTGAGCGATGTTATCTTCCGGAGCACTTCTGCAATCACTACAAATAAAAATAATCCGATTAACATCAATAAGAACAAACGCCACTCGGCAGATGCTGTTCCTGAAAAATCAAAAAATGACCGAATCTCACCCAATGAACTGACCTTCTAATTCGTTAATTATATCAAGAGAACCGGTATCCTTATCCATTAGATGATATATAAGTATCGATAAAATAAGGCGCGGGTCTTTATTTGTAGTTTTTAATGCTGTATCCGCACTCAGCAAAGATTTAAATCTGCCGGCGATCGAGTCCGGCGGATGTTTTTTCAGATAACCGAAATATTCATCGAGAAAAAAAGGGTTAATTTTCAAGTCGCTCGCGATCTTCTGTTTCGGAACATTTTTCGATTCGAGATCGCCAAGCTTGGCTATCTGTGAGAAAAGACGCGTAAGCATAGTTATTATCATCACCGGGCTTTCACCACGTTCGAGCATTCTGTCCAGGATATTAATTGCATTCGATGCGTCTTTGAATCCTATAGCTTTATAGAGTTCAAAAATATTAAACGCCTTCGTAACTCCGACCACTGCATGAACATCGTCTATGGAAATTTCTTTCCGATCCGCCGTATAAATATCCAGTTTTTCGAGTTCATTCGCAACCTGCCGAAGAGCCGTTCCGGTATATGCTGCAAGCATTGTCGCCGCTTCCGGTAGTATGGACTTCTTGTATCGTTTAACTCGTTTCATTATCCATTGCGGCACCTGATTATCGTACACGGGTTTACAATCAAGTATTCTCTTCTCATCAAAAATGCGAAACGGATTCTTCCGGAAATCGGGTGATTCACTAATAAGAATTAAAACGGTTGAATCGAGTGGGTTCTTTATATAGGACGTCAGCATATCGGATTTATTTAATTTATCGAGCTCCTTCACCACGACCATCCGCTTCTCTCCCATCATCGGATACGACGAAGCGAGAGCTATCACTTCGTTCACATCCACTTCATATCCGTACAAAACGTCATAATTAAAACTTCGCTGTTCAACCGGAACGATCGCGTCGCATAGCAGTGTTACCGCCTCATCCGTCGTGAAGAGCTCAGGCCCGGCAAACAAATAGCACGGTGCAATGTTATTTTGTTTCACCGCCTCCTGCAAATCATCGATTGAAAGCCGCGGAGGTTTTTTCGGTCTCCTACTTTTCATTATCTTTTTTAATCCTCTCACGTTTCATTGCGAGCAGAACGACAAATATACATCCGCCCCAGACAACGCCGAGTGTGAAAATCATTGTAAGTAAAGTAGCAAGTTCCATAGGATAATTATGTTTTTTTTGTTGTGTGATTCATAGTACGGCGGACTATAATCTTATTGAAACCTATAAATAATGCGAGGATGATTCCCCATTGAAACAAACAGGTGCCGAGCGTTTCAGCACCGAACGGATTCCACCAGCCATCGGGGTCCCATTGCGTGGATGAATAAAGCCACCATACGATCAACACGATCACCTGCAGTGGTATAAGAATCGCTATAACTATATTATACCATTTTCCGATTTTTACATCCGAACCCTCACCGTTGACGACTTCACGCCGGAATTTATCGACACCGTATTTAATCACCGAAAAAGAGATAAATCCACCGCTTATCATCAAAGCAATGCCCCATACCCAATCCTGATTATAAAAAACGGTCAAACTTAGCGCTGAAGGGATTCCAAAGAGAAATCCTAACGAACCGACGATTACTATTGCATTACGGCGGTGTAATCCCATATCCATAAAAACGCGAACGGCAAGCTCGATCATAGAAATTAACGAACTAATCGCCGCGACACTGAGTGATAAAAAGAAGATGCTGGAGAAAAAACTTTGGACAATGACGCCGCCGGGCATCTGCGTGAATAATTGCGGTAAAAAGATAAATGCCATTCCGATGTTCGTGCTTCCCGTTCCGATTTCAAGCTCTTCGACCCCCGCCGCTCCTGCGATCCCGAATATCGTAGCAAAAACGATAATAGCTGCAAGCAGCGAAACCGAGTTGTTGCTTAACCCGGTTACCGCAGCATTAAGCGCCATATCTTCCCGTTTCCTGAGATAAATAGCATATGTCAGGATCAAACCCCAACCGGCGCCTGTATCCCAGGCATTTTGCGTAAGCGCTTGCAGCCAGATCCGGTGATCGAATAATCGCTCGAGATTCGGCGTGAATAAATAGACGATCCCCTCCATCGCACCGTCGAGTGTGATCGCACGTACAGCCAGTATCAACAACATCACCAGCAGCGAGGGAACAAGAATACGATTCCACCGTTCGATGCCTTCAACCACACCCCGGTAAATTATATAGACACCGACCAGCATTGCAATTGCATGGAAAAACAACGGTTGATAACCGGCCGTGAAGGAATCCCATAATGCAACATGATCCGCCGTCGTAACAATTGACCCGGTGAATGATGTATATAAATATTTAATACACCATCCAGCCACCACTGCATAATAGAACATTATAGCGGTTGCAACGAATCCGACAAAAGCACCCATCCACCCGAATTTCTCTCCGGCCATCTCGGAAAGCGCTCCGACGGTTCCTTTACGTGTTTTCTTACCTATAGCGATCTCGGTAATAATTAGCGGGATCGACCAGATGAAAAGAAAAATTACCCAGGGTATAAGAAATGATCCGCCGTCATTCTGTGCAACGATGCGGGGAAAACGCCAGATATTGCCGGTTCCCACCGCAATCCCAATCACCGCAAGAATCATTCCCCACCGTGAGGTGAAAAATTCTTGACGGTTGTTCATAATTTATTCTTTCGGAATTAGTGATACTTGTACCATTTCAATTCGTTCGACGGGATTATCGTTCATATCCGTCTCAACTTGTGCAATTGCATCGACAACATCCATCCCTTCGACAACGCGTCCGAATACGGTGTACGCACCGTCGAGGTTAGGAAGATCGGTAAGGCAAATGTAAAATTGGCTGCCGCTGGACTCGCGTTCGGGATTTACCTGATCACCGAGGCGCGCCGCTGCAACATAGCTTCGTTTGTGGTCGATACCGATTTCCGCGGGAATCGTATAGCCGGGCCCGCCACGGCCGTGTAAAGCTCGATCTTCCGACCGGGAATTCGGGTCGCCGCCCTGTACAACGAATCCGGGAATTACGCGATGAAATATCGTACCATTATAAAAACCTTCGCGTGCAAGCTTTTTAAAATTATCTGAATGCTTCGGCGCCTGTTCGGTGAACAATTCAATTTGAATCGTACCTTTTGTCGTTTCAATCACGACAAGCGAATCATCGGTTACCGGTTCACCGGGCATTCTTTGTTCCCGTTCCATATCATTTCCATTCTCTTGTTGTCCGCAAGCAACGATTATCGCAAGCGATGTAACAATTGCCATGATTAAGAAAATTTTGTTGAACATACACACCTCCGATCATTTATGATACTAATATAACAATTAAACCTACAGTTAAACAATAAAATGAAAAATAGCTAAACTTATCGCGTTTCAATACAATAAAAATGGTTTTGATTGCAATATACCCGGCAATAAATGCTGCTATGGTCCCGATAATCAATACGATAATAAATTGTTTTTCGAGAGGCGCTGAGGTTATCTCAAACGTTTCAAGTAATGTTGCTCCGAATATTGCAGGCAGTGCTAAAAGAAATGAATAACGCGCAGCTTCTTCCCGTGCGACACCCGCAAATAGACCGGCGCTAATAGTCATCCCGGCTCTTGAAATTCCCGGCATAACGGCTAATGCCTGGGCAAATCCGATAAATATAGCGGTTCCCCAGCCGACCAATTTATCGGGTTTCGGCCTCGCAAGTCGGGTAAGAAATAGTACCAAACCCGTGACCATGAGCATAACACCGACAAGATTAACATCCGAAAAAGCCCGCTCCACGTATGGCTTGAATGAGAGGCCGATTATCGCAGCGGGTATAGAACCGACTACAATAAGTACGGCAAGTTTGAAGTGTTCATCTTCCTTTAAAAATGATGAAATCTTTGACGGTTGTTTAACTCCTTTAAATAGCGACGATAATATCCGGAGAACATCTTTCCAAAAAATTGCAAGTATGCTGAATAGGGTCCCAAAATGTACAAATACCTCAAATGTAATATTATCTGCTTGAAGAACACCAAGTACTTCCTGCCCGAGCACCAGATGTCCTGAACTGCTCACGGGCAAAAATTCAGTTAATCCTTGTACCAATCCGAGAATAAATGCATCGAAATATGACATATCCCTCCTTTTTAAAAATAGAACATTAATCCGAATTTAAGACCAAAAGAAAAAAAATTCAGAGACACATCTTCGCGTCCGTCGGTTAGCGTGTTCCCTTCATCGTCGGTTACTGAACCGGGTAATGCAAAACGCATTTCTACGCCTATATATCCGAAGAGACTTTCACCAAACGGCGTATGACCAACTGCTTGCAATTTCCCGCCGACGCCACCGCCGGTATATATTAATGGCTCCGGGAACTCGGTCACATCCTCTTTATACCGTGACAGAATATACCCAATGCCACCGCCGAATTTGAAAAAATACTCCGAACCGGCAACAATGTAGTGGCCCAGCAACAAGGGCATATGATATGAATAACTAAATACGTTGGATCCAAAACCGGTTTCAATAGTATGGGAGCCGAGTAAATAGGAATATTCCAACCCTGCCCCATAATCGGTATGCAAAAACAAATCAAATGATCCGAAAAATTCCACGGCGGCACTAAACTCCGAGACTCTATTAATTATATCCGGTACGTGAATTACATTTAAATACGATGTCAGATCATTGATGCTGATTGCACTGACGCCCATTCCACCTCCGACACCAAACCGGTAACCGAAAACCGTCTGATCACTCGTACCATTTGTTTGAGCGGCAGCGAAACCCCAGCAAATTGTTGCAAAGAGAACAATATATACAATTCTTCTAATCATAGGGTTTCTTTATATCAAATTGCGAAGCTGATACATGATCAATTTCCGGCTCCCCGTCCTGATTATCTGTGTCAACCTGTCGAAGAAAATCTTGAAACCGAAGCTTCAGACGAAAAACATAGCATAATCCAACAATTATAACGGAAAAATATCCGACCGCGTGCGTAAGCGTAGCATACCCGAGGGCAACCTCCCGCTGAATACCGTAAACTCGTGTTAACATCTCAACGGTAAATGTATGATACGATCCCGTTGCTCCGGGAGTCGGTACTATGACGCTTATTGAAGTCACCATAGTGAGTACAAAACCGGTTACAATATTAATCGGAGCATCCCCCAGATCAAACGCAAACAACGGAAGGTATGCCGTTAGAATGTATAGAGCCCACATAGCGAAAGTCAACACAATAATCGATATCATATTTCTGCGTTGACGTATTATCATCATTCCGTCGACGAATGAGTGAAATATTTCCTCAGTTCTTTGTTTAATACGATCTGAAAAAGGAAACAAAAATATTTTTGCAATATTAAATATCAATTCCCGCTTGTACAATAGAAGCGATATTGTAATTATTGCAATGATAGTGATTACGACCACCGTCACGATAAGCGTTCCCCACCAGGGAAACTGATCCGTTATGGTTTTTTGAAATATAACGAACAATAGACCGATACCCAGAAGCAGCGATATCAAATCGATCATTCGTTCGATAAATACCGAACCGAACGCGGATGCCTTTGATATGTTTTCAATTTTCCCCAACATATACGGACGAAGAAATTCTCCGACCCGGGGAACAACATTGTTTGTCATATATCCGATAAGCAGTGATGAGAATGCATTTTTTCTCTCAACACGATCTTTCACCGGAACAAGCAAAAGCTGCCATCTCCACGCCCTTACATAATGGCTGAGCATCAATAGCGGAAAAGCAGTTAATATCCACCAAAAATTGACGTTTTGTATTATATCCCATAGCGCGGAAAAATCCGTACCACGAAATGCAACAGAAAGCAATATACCGGTGAGAATAATACCTATTATGAAATTGGTGAGTGTGCGTAAACGATATGTCATCCGTTATCGGTTTTGTTAACGTAAATCTATAATTTCAGCATTTTCCGGCGGTTGATAGGAAAATAAATCCATATCAACACCCACATTAATTTGAACGTCACGGACGCGATACGTGGTCTTGTTCTCATTTAGATCGACTACCTCTGCCTTGCGAACAACCCATCCGCTCTCATCAACCCACATACGCATTGAGCGTACAAACTGATGATCGTCTTTCGGGACGAGCCGCAATGATATAAGCGACTTCCCATCTACATTTTCTCTGTCTCCGACGGTTACATAAAAATCATCGGGAATATTTAATAAAAAACGGTCCGGCGTAAACATTTGTTCATCATCCTTGAAAAGGTCAACAATCACCTGTTCGGTAAAAGGATTGTACGACCAAATTGTTTTCCCGTCGGTTACTACTGTTTGTTGCTCCGATTCGATGCGATAATAATCCGGTCTTATCATATACACTACCCCCTCGAAGGTCTGCTCCGTTCGCGTCACCGGAAATTCTACTATCTGTTCATATTCTATCACCGCATTGTCAATGGTTTGATACATTCTCTGCACATTCTGCACAACATTTTGCTGGGCAGAAAGTATCGACACTCCCACAAGAAGTATACCGAACCTCAGGATTATTGCGCGCATGTTCCTCCCTTCAACATTGTTTACGATTGCTTAAGTGATTCTAAAATTACATTTAATTCGCCGTCGGTTTCAACAAGGACTTGTCGGGCTTTACTTCCATCGAAAGGACCGACTATTCCCGCTGCTTCGAGTTCATCTATTATCCGGGCAGCGCGGGAGTATCCCACTTTCAGCCGACGTTGTATTAACGATACCGATCCCTGTTGATGACGTACAACCAGTTCCGCTGCTTCTTCAAATAGTTCATCGCGGGCATCGTCCCCTCCGCCGTAAGCCGATTTTTTTCTTTCGACAATCGACGGCAGATAGTACGGTTTTGAATAACCGGGTTGTTTTTTTATGTGCGACGTTAAGCGTTCGACTTCATCACTTGATAAGAATGAATTCTGTAACCGCAATGGTTTCGGACTGCCGCTTGGCAGATAGAGCATATCGCCGTTGCCGATTAACTGTTCGGCGCCGTTCATATCAAGTATCGTTCGCGAATCATTTTTCTGTGCTACCTGATACGCAATACGTGCGGAGAAGTTCGCCTTTATTACTCCGGTAATTACATCGACCGACGGGCGTTGTGTTGCAAGTATTAGATGAATACCAACCGCACGGGCAAGCTGCGCCAGTCGTGCAATCGGATCCTCTACATCTTTCGCTGCTGTCAACATCAAATCGGCTAATTCATCAATTATGACAATCATATACGGAAGCTTTTTATGCGTTACACCTTGACTGGATTTGATCTGACCGGCAGCCACTTTTTTATTATAATCCTGAACATTCCGCACCCCTGCACTCGCAAGTCGATCATACCGCTGTTCCATTTCCAACTCAACACCCCGTAATACGGTAACTGCATTCTGTGCATTGGTTGCAATCTTTTCATCAATGTCCGGAGATACCGCAAGATAGTGGCGATCGACCTTACGGTACGGCGTCAATTCAATTTTTTTAGGATCGATAATGACGAATTTTATATCCGAGGGATGCAATCTGTATAGAAAACTTGCAATAATTGTATTGATACCAACACTCTTCCCGGACCCTGTTGACCCGGCGATCAGAAGATGCGGCAACCGCGCAAGATCATCGACATATATCTCACCGGATATAGTTTTACCCATCGCCATCGGGAGCATAAATTTTGATTCATGAAACTTTTTACTATTGATTACACTTCTGAATGTAACAATCGATGGGTTGTGATTCGGAATTTCAACCCCTACTGCGCCTTTACCGGGGATCGGTGCAAGGATGCGAATACCCTTCGCCTGTAGTGCAAGTGCAAGATCGTTCGATAAACTGGTAATTTTACTTATTTTAACTCCTGCCGCAGGGACAAGTTCATACAATGTTAATACAGGGCCACGCGTTACACTGACGCTTTCAATTTCCACGCCGAAATCAGCAAGTTTTGCCTGCAGGAGTTCTGCATTTGTTTTTACTTCTTCTTCGTCAACCTGAGCCGAGGCCGATCCGGGTTCGAGCAGATCAATTGATGGAAAGACATAATCTATCTCTTCTTCATCATCTACAGCGATATACGATTTTGGAGTTTTTTTTGGATCTGCTTCTTCTTCCCGTACGCCTTCTTTGATTGTTAATTCGATATCTTCATCAGAGCTGGCCACATGCGACTGCGCGGGTTCCTCCCGTTCTTCTTCATCGACATGCACAAAAATAGGCTGGCGGTCTTTTTTTCTCCCCTCCTTTTCTTCTTCCTTTACCGCCTTCATTCTTTCACGTTTACGATTTTCCTTGTCAAGACGACGCTTTTCTTTGCGGGCAGCAGATTTCTGTCGCCAACGACTTACCCCGCGATTCTTCCTAACCGCTATCAAAGCGAAGAGTTGGCGCACCCTGTCAAACGATCGTTGCAGATCAAGATCGACAACAAAAATAATGGTCATACAAAGTAATGTTAGCGTTACAATAGTACTGCCAATCATACCTATCAGATTCGACATTGACCTGGCAAGATAATCGCCGACCATACCCGACCAATCCATTGCCAACAACGGTTCTTCAGTCATTAACCGTATAAGCCCGAACATTGTCGCAGCAAGTACAATAATGACAAGTGTGTAATTAGTAAGTACGATGAGATTGCGAATATCTTTACTGCGAAGTATATACCATCCCCAGATAATAATAAGGAGCGGGATAAAGATAACCGGATAGCCAAATGCGGAATTAATGAGAAAATGTGAAATAATTGCTCCAATGAGACCAAGCCAGTTTTGGGCTATATCTGCTTTCGCCTGGATATCGGGATCGCCTCCGAATACCTTCCACAACTCTAAAAAGGACACACCGGTAATCGGCTCATCAGCCGGTGTATACGAGACGATGCTTAACAGCACGAGGATACCAATTACGGTAATTGCAATTGCTGCAACAGCACGTTTTTGTTTCGGGGACACCCGTGTGCGAGCATTATTTATTTTTACTCGCCTGTTTTTTTTAACTACCTGTTTCATACGCTCGACATTCTAAAATCCACCCAGATATAATTTACCGTATTCTACATCATGTGGTGCTTGCGCTCTTTTTAACAGTACTCGATGCTTTCTTATTAAGCAGCTTAATCGCGCCCTTATCAAAGACCGGCAACACCGGCACACTGTCTACTTCTGCACAGACCTTCAAATCTTTCTCGAAACCGATTGTAATAAGATATTGCCCATGGTCCGAATTCCGCAACATTTTATTAATAGAACGACTATAGGATTTGTACATAATTTGAGCGGCCTGCGCCGCATCGGTCAAGTCTAACGCGATATTTTTCTTTTCGAGCATTTGAACTATCATTCCACCACACACGACATCTTCGATACAAAAATGATGTTCCTTCCCTGCACACAGTATTATAAAATCTTCGTTTAGTTTCTTCAAATAATCGACAACCGATGTAATGTTCACGAATGCGGCAACGACTATCTGGCGTGCAAATTTAGCTATCACCATTGCAAGTGAGCCATTCGTACTCGTAAAAATCAGTGATTTATTTTCAACCGCTTCGGGTGAATACTCGAGGGGAGAATTCCCGAGATTAAAACCGGGTATGGTTTTCCCCTCCCGCTCACCACAGCGGAGAACAACGTCACCAAACAGACTACCGGAAACTTTTACGGCATTTTCGACACTTTCAACCGGTATCACTTCCCGTGCGCCGTTATTCAGGGCAGTCACTATCGACGTACTTGCCCGTAAAACATCGATGACAACAACATTTTTATCGCGAAAAAATAACTCATTCGTACCTACCGGTGTTATCAGCAGATCTATATGCATTATTTATGTCCCCTATTTAGTTTATCGACGTATGAAAGGCGGTTTTGTTACCGAGAAGGCCATCTCTTTCCCCCGAATTGATATTTTCACTTCATTCCCTTCATCACAATGTTCCCGGTCTATATAGCCCATCGCAATACTTGTTTGCAATGTAGGCGATAGAGTACCACTTGTAACACGCCCTATTTCTTTTCCATTCAAAGTGATAGTAAATCCGTGGCGAGGAATAGCTCGCCGTGCCATTTGCTCATCGATAATCTTGAAACCGGTTAATTTACGTTTTACACCGGTTTCTTTCATTTTTAACAATGCTTCCTTCCCGATAAAGTCTTCCTTTTCAAATTTTGTAATCCAGCCGAGTCCCGCTTCGAGAGGGTTGGTTTCTTCATCCATATCGTTTCCGTAAAGCAGCATACCCATCTCAAGCCGTAAGGTATCACGCGCTCCAAGGCCGGCAGGAGCAATATCTTCAGGTTTTCCCGCTTCCAATATGGTATTCCAGATACCGATGTTATCGGCAGCGGCAGCGTCGTAATATAATTCAAATCCAATTTCTCCCGTATATCCTGTTCTCGATATTATCATTTCGGTATCTTCAATTTTACCTTTTATCAAATGATAAAACTTCACCTCGGATAAATCCACGTCGGTAAGACGCTGTAAAATCTCGCGGGATTTCGGACCCTGCACTGCAATCAATGCAGTTTGATCGCTGATATCTTTTATAGTAACACCGCCAAACCTCGCAGCTTGTTTTTGAATCCAGGCAAGGTCTTTCTCTTTATTCCCCGCATTAACAACCATCATATATTTGTCGCCAAGATGATATACCAGCAAATCGTCGATTAATCCGCCGTTTTCGTATGTCATTGCCGTATATTGCGCGCGACCTTCAGCTATTTTTGTTACATCATTGAGAGTTATATACTGAACAAATTCCCTCGCATTTTCGCCTCCAATCTCTATCTCCCCCATATGTGAGACATCGAAAACACCGGCAGTAGCTCGTACCCGGTTATGCTCTTCAATGATGCCTGAAAACTGTACAGGCATTGCATAACCATTAAAATCTACAATCTTTGCACCTGCCGCAACGTGGGCATCAAAAAAAGGAGTCTTTTTCATATCTGAACCATCTTATTCAATGTATTTTTCCGTAATATCTTTTTTCTGCTTATGTGAGATGAATCTGAATTCATCAATAGCAAGATTTGAATCCGGCTGCAATACTAACCTGACACGGTATTTTAATTGTAGTTTTATAAGTTTACTGAAAAAGCCGTCATTTAAATAATCCGCAAGAATCGGACTTACATAAAATGTCCACTTAAATTCTTTTGAATCCGAAGCCATTCGTCTCAGCCATCGTTCAATGCGATTAACAATTGACATTTTCGAAGCAACGAGACCTCCGCCGCCGCATGTCGGGCATGGCTCGGCAAAGCTGTGCAATATACTCTGCCGAATACGTTGTCGTGTTATCTGCACAAGCGCCAACTCGGTCATCGTGTATACGGTCGACTTAGCCCTATCCTTTCTTAATTCTTTTTTAAACTCATCATATACTTTTTTCTGATTTTTCTCATCCTCAAGATCGATACAATCGATAACGATTATACCCCCAATGTCGCGTAACCTGACCTGACGTGCAATTTCCCGCGCCGCCTCAAGGTTGGTCCGCAACGAGTTCAACTCCTGGGACTGATTTGCAGCATATCGACCGCTATTGACGTCAATAACCACCATCGCTTCGGTCGGCTCGATAATAATATATCCTCCGCTTTTCAGCCAGACCTTTCTTTGTAACGATTTCGCTATTTCCTTTTCAACACCGAATACGTCAAACACCGGCTCGCGCCCACGATATAGCTCGAGTTTATCCACCAATCGCGGGGCAAACCACTTTACATATGTTCTTATTTCCCGGTAAAGTTTTTTGGAGTCAACAACCACGCGTGCCACATCACTCTGGAATAAATCCCGAATCACACTCGAGGTTGTACTCACGTCTTTATAGAGCAATGTAGGCGCCGATTCGCTTTTAACGCTTTGCTCGATCTCCTGCCATGTATCGAGCAAATCCCTCAGGTCGTTTTTAATCGCGTTTTCGTCCCGCCCATCGGCAACGGTCCTTATGATCGCACCGTAGTTGCCCGGTAATAACGACCGGACAATACGTCGCAGGCGTCGCTTTTCTTTGTAGTTTGTAATCTTGCGCGATACTCCGACTCTCCCTCCCCCGAACGGAATTAACACAAGGTATCTTCCGGGTAATGAAACTTCGGAACTAACCCGAACTCCCTTATTGGCAACCGGTTCCTTGATGATCTGGATAATGATATCCTGTCCCTTTTTGAGATTAACATCATAGGACGGTTCCGTTGTTCTCTCTTGCGGGTGCTGTTTTCTCTTAAACCCGCGTCGTGCCGTTCGGGTCGGCTCGGCAGTCACAGTTGAGGTCTGCCGGGAATTACCAACTACAGATTCTTCCTCGTCGTCATCATCCGAATCGACATCCGCATCTTCGTCTTCGAACAACGTCGCATATTGATCTACATTTTTACCAATATCCGAAAAATGGAGAAAAGCATCCTGCTTATGACCGATATCTATAAACGCCGCCTTGATACCGGGTAAAACACGTGCAACCCTGCCAAGGTAAATATCCCCCACCATACGTTCGGTTTCGGGGGTTTCTACATACAATTCCGCCAATCGACCGTCTTCTGTAATCGCAATCCGGGTCTCTTTGGCGGTTGCATTCATAATTATTTCTTTTTTCATTATGACAAAAATCCTCTGCCCTTCCGGGCACCCTATTAGAATAGTATAATTTTAACTCTCCCGCGCGGGCTAAAGACGGAATATTATAAGCTACTTCGTTGTTAACAAAAATATATGTCGCAACCCAGCGGTCGATTAAGACAATTAATTTTAGAATAAATATTTGGAATGAAAATTTCATTAATACGCTTAATTTTTTGACAAAGCCTCAAATTATATAATTAGTTTAAATGTAACACTTATCGAGTTTTGTTTCAAGTAAATATTTAAGCCAAAGTTTTCAAATAGAACATAAAAGAGAGGCCAAGCTCGCTGTGTCACACAATAAACAATGCCTACCGCTGCTCCCTTCCGGGCCTGGCGGGGTTCGGCACGTTACCGTTGCACAGCACTTGACCTCTCTGAAAAAATTTTACAATAGAGTAAGATACAAATATAATTTTGGATAATCAATTATTTTTCAATGTAATAATTCCTATAGGTATTTGTTTTTTATTGAATTAGAGAATATATTGTTATTGGAGACTCACTTTAAATGGAGGGGAAAATGATAAGATACTTACTCTATATCATCCTTTTCGGACTGCTGATTCTACCCACCTTAGCACAGGTCAAAGAAAAAATACAAGAATTGCATGAGGAATGCCGTCTGGTTCGCGGTCACGCTTTTATGATACAACAGATGATCGACGAAGATAAATATAATGAAACGGTGGCCCGCGCTCATTATACAATAATCGATACGAATTTAAAAGAATTGCTTTTCACACTCAGAGAAATAGAAACACTTCTTACCGCTCAACAGAAAACCAGGGTCGCCACAGAAATAGGCAAACTTTTTGATATCTGTAACGACACCAAACCATTAATGGAATACTTGCAGGAACAATTAGATGCCGAAGAAACAAACCTTCGGCGTATCCGTGTCCTTGCCGTTCGTATTAACCGGAATCTCAGGGATGCAATGGATATAAATAATTCGATATTGGATAAGCTATAACATACGATATGTTTTTGCAACTGTCTGAACTCATAGATGGCTATATATCCTTTGAACGACTTCACCCGCATTCATTGTTTTATTTATAAACTATGACTACTCATCTATATATCAAAAATATGGTTTGCCCACGTTGTATCCGCGTGGTGAGGGATGAGCTCGAGAACATCGGACTACCCGTTAAGCGCGTAGAGCTGGGAGAGGTAGAAATCGGAACCGATATCGCACCGGATACATATGAAGAGATTAAAAACATACTGGAATCGAACGGCTTTGAACTGCTTGAAAATAAAAAGCGTAAAATCGTTGAGAAGATAAAAGTTGCAGTCATTGATTTACTTTACTACACCGAGGATAATATCGAAGCACATCGTCTCACCCTCTCGGCCTACCTCTCCGAAAAACTTGGCATGGATTATAAGTATCTAAGCACCTTGTTTTCATCCATTGAAAACATTACGATCGAGAAGTATGTCATACTCCAAAAAATCGAACGTGTGAAAGAACTGATTAAATACGAGGAGCTAACACTTAGCGAGATTGCATACCGGCTTAATTACAGCAGTACACAACATCTCTCAAATCAGTTCAGGCAAATTACCGGGCTTTCACCGACACAATTCAAAAAAATGGTCGGTAATCAGAGAAAATCCATTGATAAACTCACCTGAAAATTTTACACAAAAAAAACGATAATTTGTAACGTATTAATCATTTTTTGATGGTATATTAAAACAATTCAACAAAATGCAGAACAGTTACAATTGTACTATGTCCGAAGAAAAAATATCACAAGCAAAAATTCCCATATCGGGTATGACCTGCGCAAGCTGCGTCTCACGTGTGGAGAAAGCGTTGAAATCAATAGACGGCGTTTCCGACGCAATTGTCAATCTCACAACAGAAGATGCCGTTATACGGTTCCGTTCGGATAAAGTGGAAGATACAGCGATACAAGAAGCCATAGAAAAAGCGGGATATTCCGTACCCGATATTAAAGGTAAAAATGACCGCGACGCCCAACGTGAAAAAGATTATGCAGATTTAAAGTTGAAATTTATTGTGAGCGCTTTGCTCACCATTCCGATAACGGTCTTTGAAATGGGATTGATGTGGGAAAAATTCCCCTTTATTCATTCTCTGCCCCATCAAACTTGGAATTACATTTTTTTCGTCCTCACCACTCCTGTATTATTCTGGGGAGGCAGCAGATTTTTTAGAGGATTTTGGGCGGTAACAAAGCACTATACCGCCGATATGAATTCTCTTGTCGCAATCGGTACATCTGCCGCTTATTTTTATAGCGCCACAGCGACGTTCATCCCTTCGGTTTTCGTGAGCGCCGGAGAAACACCGCATGTTTATTACGACACAGCGGCGGTCATTATAACACTGATACTGCTCGGTCGCCTGCTTGAAGCCCGTGCAAAAGGGAGAACGTCCGAAGCAATTAAAAAGTTAATGGGATTACAGCCAAAAACCGCCCGTGTTTTACGCAACGGGACAGCACAGGACATTGCGATCTCAGATGTAGAAGTCGGCGACCGAATTATCGTCAAACCGGGCGAAAGGATACCGGTTGACGGTCGAATCGAAAAAGGATATTCATCGGTTGATGAATCAATGATTACCGGCGAATCTATTCCGGTTGAAAAATCAACTGGCGATATGGTAATCGGCGGGACTATCAATAAAAGCGGTAGCTTTACCTACACTGCAAGTAAGGTAGGTAAAGATACCATGCTCTCTCAGATAATTAAACTTGTACAGGATGCACAGGCATCCAAAGCGCCGGTACAAAAATTAGTAGATAAAGTTGCGTCGGTATTTGTGCCGATAGTGATTGGAATAGCCGTTGTTTCGTTTATCGGATGGTATTTTACCGGAACCGAAGACTCGCGATTGACGGTCGCCCTGCTGAACTTTGTAGCCGTACTGATCATCGCCTGTCCATGTGCACTCGGCCTTGCGACACCGACTGCTATTATGGTCGGAACCGGCAAAGGTGCAGAGATGGGAATTCTCATAAAGAACAGCGAAGCGCTTGAAAAAGCAAGAGCAGTGCATACAGTAATATTCGATAAAACCGGTACGATAACGATCGGTATACCGGTCGTTACTGATTTTTTACCGGTCAGCCGCAGCTATACTGATAAAGAGATACTCCACTTTACGGCATCGCTCGAAAACAAATCCGAACATCCGCTTGCCGGAGCAGTCGTTCAATATGCAATAGAAAATAATGGTGAACTGCTTGAGCCGGAGCAATTTGATTCTTATGCCGGTCTCGGCGTTGCCGGAACGGTGAACAAAAAACAAATTGTCATCGGTAATAAATCGTTTCTAATTTCCCGCTCCATCGATACGAGCCATCTGGAATCCACCGTCAACGCGCTTGAATCCGGGGGGAAGACTGTCGTATATAGTGCAATCGACGGTTCGGTGGCTTCGGTGATTGGCATTGCCGACGTGATAAAAGATAACTCCGGCGATGCAATTCGGCAGTTGCAACAGATAGGTATAAAGGTTATTATGCTTACCGGCGACACCGAAACAACTGCTAAGGCAATAGCCAAACAGGTCGGCATCGATGAATTTAAAGCGGGGATAATGCCGGATCAAAAAGCATCGATCGTACGAGCATATCAGGAAGAGGGAATAACCGTTGCGATGGTAGGCGACGGCATAAACGATGCACCCGCTCTGGCACAAGCGGATCTGGGAATCGCCATAGGAAGCGGCACCGATATAGCAATGGAAGCATCCGACATAACATTAATAAGAGGCGACCTGCAGGGAGTTGTGAACGCGATCGCCATATCAAGACGGACGTTTAAAACAATTAAACAAAATTTATTCTGGGCCTTTGTATATAATACTACCGGTATTCCGCTGGCAGCATTCGGTTTATTGAATCCGATGTTTGCAGCTTTTGCAATGGCAATGAGCTCGGTATCGGTTGTAAGTAATTCATTGCGTTTAAAAAGATTTTCACCTGCGACCAATCAACCACAAACGACTTCCAAGGAGATCAATATGAGTCAGCAAACTACAATTAAAGTTGAAGGAATGTCTTGCGGTCATTGTGAGGCGGCAGTTGCGAAAGCGCTGAAAACAATTCCGGGAGTAATTGATGCAACGGCATCACATCAAGAGAACAACGTCGTGATCACACACGAGCGAGATTTAAATCCCGACGCAGTAAAACAAAAGGTTACCGAAGCGGGGTATCGAGTAGGGTAACGACCTTGAATTTCGGGGTTTAATCTCTACGCCACTTGAACTTTTTTTCACCAAGATCTTTCCCCGAAGGAACAAGGTCCTCAATGACGGCATTTAGTTCGGCGCCGAACAACAATACTGCCGCTGATATATAAAAATACATCATTAAGACAACAACGGTACCAATACTGCCGTAAACGGCACTATAATCTGCAAAATTTTGTATATAAAAACCGAACCCAATCGACGCAGATACCCACACGAGGACCGATAATACCGAGCCGGGAGTAATAAACCGGATTTTTTGTTCTACATCCGGTGCTATATAGTAAACAAACGCCACGGTAAGCATCAGGAGCATCAACGCTAACGGGATTCGCACCCACATCCACAATGTAACAACGAATTGTTCTAACCCGACCATTTCGGCAACCCATTGCATTGCCTGTGGCCCCATAACCATTAAAATCGCTGCGACGATTAACGTTGCGGCGATACAGAGTGTATAAATTATTGAGAGCGGATAAAGCTTCCAGAATGGACGCCCTTCTTTTACTCTGTAAACGACATTTAACGCATTGATTGTAACCCGCATGGCTCCAGATGCTACCCATAGAGCGACGGCTAACCCTATTGAGAGCAAACCGCCCCGCGGTTGTTGCACTTCCTCAATCACATGATCCACCAGATTCATCGCTTCATCAGGGAGCAATAAAGCTGCCTGCTGACGTATCCAATCAAAAAATTGCATTAAGTCGAGCAGACCGAGCATTGCGATGAGTACAATCATAAACGGAAAAATCGAAAACAACGCCTGAAACGCCAGCGCGGCAGCGTAGGTGAGCATGTCATTTTCGAGATAATAGGTAACCGATCGTCTTACTATTGTAAGAGGATTCAATCCTCGTAATCCCGGAATGTTCATATAAGATCCCTTACCCGCAACAATATTTTATAAATCCGGCGAATTGAAAAACTCATCGATGCATTTTGCCGCTTCGGGATACGACGTATATCGTACGGTCAGTACATGAGGATTACCCGATATCATTGCCGATAACCTCTTATTGATTTGTGTTCTATAGAGACACAGCACTTTTTTACCCATTTCCTCTGCCTTTGCAATCTCGTATCCCACGCCAAGCGATGGTGTTGAAACCTCGGCGATCAAAACATCTGCTTCACGGAGCATCGACATATCACGATTATATATTGACTCGTCTGTTATATTGCCCTCACCGAGATTGGTTACTTGTTTATCGCCTATGTGTTCGGTTAAAACCCGTCCATATTTTTCGAGACAGCGGATCAATTGAAGATACAAATCCGCATCGTCCCTCCCCCCGCTAATGGAACCTGAGAAATATATTTTCAATTCCCCGTGCGAGTTTTCGGATTTTTTGACGTTCTGTTGATCCATATTTCTCTAATTTTGAATCATAAAGCGTTCAAAAGTTTCTCAATTATGCGGTTTGTGACAAATACGTTTAACCATAGCAATTAGTCTTCCGGAAATTTTGCCATTCACCTAATTTCCCGTTAATTTTACCTTTATATGGAGTTTTATCTATAAATTCAAATCCGAGCTTTTTTAACAGAGAAAAACTCTCTATGTTCTCATCGAGTGCCCGCGCCGTTATTATATATATAAAAAATCCCCGCACGTTTATTAAACATACGGGGATATTACAAACAGGAAATATCAACCAAAAAATACAGAGCTATCCACTACCCCCACGATTCCTGATCCCTCGGTCTGGCTTCCCGCGCACGGCGAACGATCGTGATAATTAAACCAATTATAGTTACGATTGTTCCGAGCCATACCAGATTAATAAACGGCTGAATGCTCGCCTCAACGACAAGCACGTCCTGCGTTCTTGCAGGCCCCGATGAGGTAAGGGTGGTTCCGCCTTTTACGATTTCAACTCTTACGCTTGAGCGATCGGGGTTCTCCTGGTCCGGACGTATCGATTGAATATTAAACTGTAATGCCGCATCCGAAGTCATCGCGGGTCTGAAATCCATTTCTCCGGCGCGATTAACGACTTCCGGTATAACCCGTTCGGTGGATCCATCGTGCGTAACATCAAGCATAACACCGATAACCATCTCATTCGAGCTTCCCATCATATGCCGATCGGCGTCCATATCGAATCCGACAAAGGTAATAGAATAATCCTCAAATGTCTTTGCTATACCTCTATTGAGGGTATGTGTACTCCCTGCAACGCCTTCAACCTCTTTTGTATCAAGGCCGAGCGGAGCAAGATAAAAATCGAATGTCAACCGGTTCACAATATCGGGATTACGAATTAAGCTATTGTTGAAATCGCTTTGATACATTACCGGTGCAAGATTAATGGTTCTGCCGTTTCGTTCAGCGGTAACATTAAACGCCCAGCGTTCGTGGCCGGCGGGCGAATATCCGGTATAGGTTAACGTGTACCCGAGCGCTTCAACCGGCTCACCTTGTACAAGTTGGATCGTTTGTTGGCGGTCGTACATTGCAGTTGTAATAAATCCAAGAAAGAGTAAACCAACGCCGATATGGGCGACTGCTCCACCGATAAACCGGGGGTTACCGCGTCCGATCTTGAAAGCCATTTGTATATTTACTACCAGCACAAACCAGGCGGCAAACGTCAGCAGGATCATCATAATGGTTGACAATCCGACTACGATCATAATCCCGGTTGCAATAGCGGCAATTATCAAAGCGGGAAGCATATTCTTTAAAATATTTCTTGTTTTCGAAGATTTCCACCACAGTATCTGTGCAAATCCGGCAAGGAATGCAACTGCAATTCCAAATGGCGTGGTGGTTTGTTCATAGAACGAAATATCTACAGCGCTCACCTGTCCTTTGATCAAGTTGGTAATGATCGGCGACGATGTCCCGACAATAGTAAACAATGCAATAAAAATAAGCGATGCCGACCCCAGGAATAGTGCAAACTCTTTCGACATATAATTATACTCAATCGGTACGCTCGGCATCTCGCGCATTCTCACAAACAACAACAGCAAACCGAAACCGCCGAAGAATATGATAAAAGACAATAACAGTATATATGCCATCCAGCCGGGTTCCACAAATGAGTGTACGGAGGTAGCACCAAGAACACCGCTACGGGTTAAAAATGTACTATATAGAACAAGCACAAACGTCAAAATCCCGAGTATCAGATTAGTACGCACAAATGCCCCGCTGCGTCTCTGCGCCAGCATTGTATGTAACGCTGCAAGTCCGATAAGCCATGGTACAAGAGATGAATTCTCTACCGGATCCCATGCCCAGTAACCACCCCAGCCAAGAGTCTCGTACGCCCAGTAACCGCCTAACATTATGCCCAGCCCGAGCGACAGCACACCGAATGCAAACCAGGGTGTTGCCGGTCGAACCCAGTGCGTGTAATCTTTTTTCAATAACGCAGCAACCGCAAAGGCATACGTTGCACCCATAGCTGCAAATCCGACAAATAATATCGGTGGATGGATAACCATCCAGTAATTTTGCAGAAGTGGGTTCATACCTCGCCCATCCGGCGGAATAAATCCTGCTTCAACCTGTCCGGGGAACGATTGCCAGACCCGTAAAAATGGGTCTTTCACGATGAGCATCAGCAACAGTACACCGACAATCAAGGAATATACAAACATCAACTGACCTTCATATCCTTTATTGGTGGCATATGACATCAGAAACACTCCGACCAAACCTGCTAACAGCGCCCAAAGAAGAAAACTGCCTTCCTGACCCGCCCAGAACGAAGCGGCCAACAATCCGGTGGGGAGCGTTGTGGAGCTATAGCTCCAGACATAAGTATATTGAAATTGATGCGTCAGGATAAGATACATAAGTATTGCCGATGCGATCATAAGTCCGACAACTGCTGTATGATATCCGGCGCGTGCATAGGGTAGAAACTTTTGGTTTTGATTTCTAAACGAGAGATAATAGGCGCCAAGCGATACTATTATTCCGAGAAATGCGATTTTAATTATAATACTGCCTATCATTTATCCTCCTTGGTTATAAGCACCCTGTCCAGGTACGCACATTATTCATAATATTGCTTCTCTGCGCCGCCCATCATTTCTTCAACGGAACCCTCATATTTTGAGGGGCATTTGGTGAGCACGTTCGTCGAGCGAAACTCATCTTCCGACACGAAGCGGCCGCGCGCAACGACACTGGTGGCTATTTCAAAATTATTCGGACGGGGACCTTCAAGCACTACGCGGACTACCTGATCATTTTTGTCAGCCATATAAAATGTAAACTCATTTTGATTCGCATCAT
The DNA here is from genome assembly GCA_003562775.1 of Ignavibacteriales bacterium. Taxonomy (GTDB): domain Bacteria; phylum Bacteroidota; class Ignavibacteria; order T3Sed10-11; family T3Sed10-11; genus T3Sed10-11. The sequence goes on along the minus strand of PWTU01000190.1, from coordinate 34,555 downwards.
ATCGCTCGCCTTTTTCTTTCACCCAGGTGCCTTCTACCTGAACGGTTCGTCCGGTCTCATAAGCCGACTGGAAATCAGTATACTCAACATTACTCTCGAGGAACGACCACGCTCCAAAAATGAGAAATATTACGATAATAACACCCGCCACGATTGCTTTTGTATTCATACCGACACTCCTTTACGATGTTGATTATTATAATCTTCTAAAACTTTTCACTTACCTGTTTCTTCAATTTTGCTTATTTTTTTATCGAGCCGGAATAAATAAAAATATAATAACAACCAGATTACAAGCACAACTACCAGTACTATATAAATATCATGCTTATCGAGAAAATCATATAATGATTCCAATCAATATCTCCTATTCTTGTGACCGAAGTGATTCATGCCTCAATTCTATCATACCTAACCGGACTCTCAATTCATATATCCATAAATATAACAATGTAAAACCGAACAAAGATGCAATAAAAACGATATACATCGTGGTATCCATACTAAAATCAACTACCGGCCCGGCGCCTTCATCGCTTGCCGAACCGGGATGTAAGCCGCTCATCATTCTCGGCATTATGAACACTAAAAAAGGAACCGTGACAAAGGCGATAATCGCATACACTGCCGACAAACTTGCCCGCTTTTCGTCAACTTCTATCGCCGAACGAAGGGCAAAGTATGCACCATAAATTAACATAAGTACAAATATGCTCGTTTGCCGGGGATCCCAATTCCAGTATGCGCCCCAGTTAAACTTTGCCCAAATTGCACCGGTGACCGTAGCAAGGATGCAAAATATCAATCCGAGACCGGCGGCAGATGAAGAGCGTACATCATACTCAAGATCATTCTTCCGGAGGTATCGTATTCCGTTGACCATCGCCATTAAAAATGCTACGACTGCAATCCACGCAGTCGGAACATGGAAAAAAATAATCCGGGCTTTGTTCTCGAGTCCGGGTATATTCGGGAATTCATACCAATTTTGAGGTGAGTCAACAATCTCAAATGAAAACCCAATGATTATGACTATCGCTAACCAAATACCAAGAAAAATCTTCCAGAACTTATATTTCAAAACCCGTTTTCTCCTATGTTGAAATTTACAACATATATGATATCAAACGCTGTGCCACATTATTATACAGAAATTTTAACTCTAATGGGAACTTTTTAAAAATTCTCTCTCAATAATCTCAATAATCGGAACTCAGAGTCCGTAAATATTTTAAAAATAAGAAAACCTCAGGAATTAGGCAACATGTTCAATCTTTCCATACATAATCAAATAGTACCCAGGAAACCGCTATCAGAACGACGGAATATGAAATTAGCACTCGAAATTCACCGGTTGCTTCGGCAAAGGGAGCGCCGTCGAGCGACAATTTAGTAGCGTTCATTACCGTCATTAATAGCGGCAACAATATTGGAAACGAAAGCACCGGATAAAGCGTTCCTTTGGAATTTGCTTTTGCAATTATCGCGGCAATTATGGTCGAAGCACAAGCCAATCCGACACTGCCGAGAAAAAGGGTTAGAAAAAAAATGCTTGCCGTCTGAACGACAAATAAAGGAATGAGTAATAAATACAAAGCAACGACCAGTGTATTGATGGAAATGATGAGCACCAGATTAAACAATAATTTACCGAAATATACTACCGCCGGTTGTGCCAACAATTGGAGCGTCATCGTTGTGCCACGTTCTTCCTCACTTACAAACGATCTCGATAAACCGGACATTGCCGAGAAGAAAATAACGACCCAGAGCATTCCTGCAAGCACCTCGAGCGAAACCCGTTCACCGCCGATGGAGAAAAGGATAATCGATAACGTTGTAATTACAAACATTACGAGTGCATTGATTGCATATCGGGTTCTCAATTCAGATTGAAAGTCTTTAAGAAATACCGCCGTTGTTTGTTGGATCATTGGATTAAAATTATTTTGCCACTACATTAATTTGCTCTTTTTTCACACCAACCTTCGCCATCCGTAACTCATCCAGGTTCAGAATAGTTTCCGCATACGAAAGATCTTCCTGATCATTCGTGGCTAATATAAGAATGCCGTCCGGTTTATGCTCTTCCATTATTTCATACACCGTCGCTATACCGTGCCTGTCGAGATTGGCGCGCGGCTCATCAAATATTAATACCTCCGGTTTATGTAATAGTGCAAAGGCATATTTTAACCGTTGTTTCATACCGCTGGAATAGGTACGAACCGCGTCATTGCGACGGTCGTATAAAACCACACGATCGAGCAAGTAATCGACATATTGTTTATCGAATGTCAGCCCGCGAATACGTGCAAAAAATTTTAAATTCTCATACGCAGAAAACTCGTCATACATGTGAATATACGGCGCCACAAAACCGACATGATTATGATATCGTTCGATCTTCAACTCAAGACCGTTTACCGACAATGTTAACGCACCACGAGTCGGTGATAATATACCCGCAATGATCTTAACAAGCGTCGATTTTCCCGATCCGTTGATGCCGGTAATTGCAAGTGAATTTCCGTTCTTCAACATCAGATCGATCTTATCGAAGATTATCCGGCGTGAGAATTCTTTACGAATATTCTCAAGCTGTAGTATGATTGAATTCATTTATTCCCGTATAAGAGTTACTTTTCCTTTTCGCACGGCGTCGTTATATTGCAATACATACAAATACACACCACTCGCAACCGGCCGATTCCTGTTGTCGAGACCATTCCACCGGACGACCGATCGATCGAACGAGCTCTCCGGATTTACGGTATCGTTGAATACCAGGCGCATGTCGCTGGAAAATATTGTCAAATCAACTTCATCTGAAGTATCTATCACAAACGATAAGGATGACGCCTGCCCTGTTCGAAATGGGTTTGGGTATACCAATACCCGGTCATCGGCAACGGGAGTTTCCATATAAAGCGGAAACACTTTCCAAACCGACGAATCACTCGATTCCAGGCGATACCATAATCCGTTTCCTATTGGGAGAGTATCCGGCTGTCGCTCCGAGAAAACCGTCAGCTCATAAAACTCTTCGCCATCGGTCAACGCATTCTCAACATTACCCACTAAAAAATAAACCGTATCCTGTTCACCGGCCGTAACCGCATGAACATGCAGAGTTTGTATTAATACATTGACATCTCTGAACATCGATTCACCCAGATGTTGAATCACCGGCGTTTTTTTTGACAGCATCGGATAATCCGCACCGTCGATAAAGTATTTATCCGGACGGGCTCTCGACCCGGTATAAAATTTCCAGAGATAAAACTCGGCAAGCTCTTGCTCGAGTGTCGATCCGTGATTTCGCAATGCCAAGTCAATGGCATCAATCGGGTGACTATGTCTGATATATTCCCACTTTTCACGCATTATGTGCCGGTTGTATCGCCGCTCCATCATGATACCCCAAATAGCACGCGCATACATATGAATACCCGAGCTGTGATAAAACGGTATTCGATAGGGACGATTGGTATGGGTTTCGACAAACAGATGTCTGAGATAATTGTAATAGTCGTTAATATCAGGATAAACTACATCTTCCATCCATGTTGATGTTATTTCATAGAAAAAAAGCGAGTGAGCAGCACCGGAATGCCCATACGCCCCAAATTGAATCGCGTGGTGGAATTCGTGAGCTGCCGTTACTCTCAGCCCATCTAAACCGGGAGTTGCAAATCCTTCGTATTTGTGATCGACATAACTATAAGTTTTATACCGTGTAGCATATTCATCTTCATCACTTACCGGTTCTAAAAGTATGGTAGCCCCATACGAAGGCCTGGGAAATCGTACTCGCATATTGACCACATATACGTGATAACAACCGCTATCGCCAATATACGGACTTTCGTAGCCGAGCACATCGATCTGATAATGCCAAACGTGATCAAAAATAGACGCAACTGAATCGATGTAATCCGGTATTCCATTCCCGCTTTCATCGATTAACGACGGCGTGTGCGGGCTCGAAGCCGACGTATCGTAGTGAATTTTAAAAAGTCCGTCCGGACTAATCATTGAAGTTTCCATCACCGGCAACGAAAACATTTCATTCACTTCCATTTGAACCGATGGAGGAAGTTTATCAAAATGCGCTTTTATTTCCATCATCGGGGCGGTGAGACATTTTTCATACGGTAAGAGCACATCCTGTAAACTTTTTCCCTCGTTTAACATCTGAATTATATCAGGCCGATAATCGTCAGAATAATACTGCGCAGACAGGTTATATCCTATGCAGATCAATAGCGCGGTGATATATGAAATAACTTTATTCATTAATGCGCAAAAACTTTATATATGGTTTATTCTTTTCGCCTAAAACAAGCATACGTGTGTTTTCGATTGGTTCGTAATACATCGTAAATGCTGAAAAATTGTCAACTTTCCTTATCGGTTTTGCGGACTGCAATGTACCGTCTTCGTTAGTGTACATAATTTCAATTTGGCCTGTCAACTCATTGTAGTACACCAGATCGTTATATGAACTGACCGGTGAGCGTGCAGGTACAATTTCGTTTAAAGATCGAATAACCGGAACACTCCTCTCATCGCCGACCCAGGTTAGCAATCCGCTCCGGTCGGCAGTAGCCCTGCGGATGCGCCCTCTGCCATTTTCATCTTCACCAAGATATATTATAAACGATGAAAGATGATTATCCGGCGTACTTTCGGAAATGATAAACCCACGGGTTGAGGTTGAATCTTCCAGTGATAATATATTTCCCTGTCTTCTATAAGTATAATCAGAATCGTTTAATGCCGATGTAACATACACTTGTTGCTCATTCTCCATCCGGTACATATACACGATATCAATCGCATCATTTCCGGTTATATCTATTACGTCAAGCGCAATAATTTCTCCTTCTTTTATCGGGGTAATGGTGTGTTCGATGTATTCATCGCTGGTGATCTGTTCAAAAACTGAAAGTGTCGGAGTATGGTGAACGGAAGGATAAGAAAGCATCCCTAATTTAAATCGTTCGTCCGGTGATACTCCAAGATAGATCACTTCGGAAGATTTCATAACCGGAATGCCATACAAATTCGCTTCAATTCGATCCCGGTGTATCGATATAATCGTGATGATATCCGTTTTTCGATCGGAAACGACGAGTTTTATTTTTTCTTCAGGCCCGCGTGCAATATAAAGATTGTCCGGATTTCCCGGCACGGGTATCATAGAATGATTTAATTCATGCTTGCGGTTGTACCAGTAAACAGATATTATCGCAGATTCTTTGCAAAGCACATATAATTCCGGTCGTTGGCCCTCCAACAAGTTGCCGGAGACCAAATCATTTGCTTCTGATGAAAGGACAAGTTTAGATGGTAAAAAATTTTCTTCTGACGGCAGCAACGGGAGTACAATCAACCTGTCATTATCGATGTCGAGTACATACAGATAATCTGTACCGGATTTCGCGTCATTAAAAAGTATGATATCGCGTATACCGGCAGAAAGTTGTATAATACCGGCCGGTTCATATCCCCTTAGTGTATTATTGCGATATAAACGAAGCAAACCGGTGTTTTGCTCTGCCATTGCAACATCGGGACGGTTATTTTTAAACAGAGCTGTAAACAAAATTGATTGTTTTCCTGACGATAATTTGTGGGTTTGTATATGTCGGTACCGGCCGAGGCCATCACCCAAAAAGACGTTGAATTCTTTCCTCTCCGGCGATACCGTTATAAGATCATATATCGAATCCTCTACAATCGGCAGCGCCCGGAAAAAAGAAATCGGCGCAGGCAAACTTTGTACCCGTCCAAGTGAAAAAACCATATCACCGAATCCATACTGAAAAAGGATCGCATTCTGTACAGGATCGAATAAAATAAAATCATTAATCCCATCACCGTTGATATCCACTACCTGAAACTGAGAAACAAGAATTTCTTCGAATAAATATTCAATTTCTTCAAAGCTGCCGTTGCCGTTATTGCGAATAAAACCGACACCGGTTGTGTTTTGCATCAGCAACAAAATATCGTCATGTCCGTTATCCGTTACATCTACGGTTCGCAGGGAAACAGGTATATTATCCAATCTCATTTCAGAAACGGTTGTGAAAATTCCCTCATTCCTATCGTACCGGATAATATGGATTTCATTTTTATGCAACGGTACGTAGACAAGATTATCGGGTTTGTCCCGGTTGCGCATCGGTTCGAGTATAGCAGGAATGTGATCAAGATTGACGGTAACAGATTCATCGCCGTTGATAATCGACAGAACGGGTGAGGTGTAGGTCACAATCAGATTCTGAACGTCGCGTTCCAAGGGATGTGCGGCCAACATACTACTCGGTTTGTATTGGAGAGGAATGAAGTCTACCGGGCCAACGGGAACGTTCCTGATAATATCACCGTTGACACGTGGGGGTATGATTACGCCCGTGGTAATAAGCAGAACGCATACTGCAACTCTTTGATATTGTTTTAAATCCCCTTTACCCGGCATTGTTCACGATTTCTTTCGATGTTTGCGATGCTGCAAACGGCGATCTCTTCGTTCAAGCGCTTCACGATAGCGCCGTTTCTCTTCCTCATTTTCGGGATAAATCGGAGCAATGCGCGACGGTTTTCCGTTGTCATTAAGTGCTACAAATGTCAGATACGCGCTGTTGGCGTGTATCAATTCCCCGGTACGCAAATTTTGAGAAAACACTTTAACTCCGATTTCCATAGATGTATTAAAGACCCTGTTAACCGATGCCCGCAGTATCACTACTTCGCCAAGCTTGATCGGGTGCAGAAAATTAAGTTCATCAACCGATGCCGTAACTGCGACTTTATTCGCATGACGCGCTCCCGCTATTGCCGCGGCGATATCGATGAGATGCATTAATTTACCCCCGAGCATATTTCCAAGCGTATTGGTGTCGTTCGGCAATACCATTTCGGTCATTTCGACCTGCGAATCTTTCGGAGTGCGTTTATCGTGACTCAAATCCATCTCCGTCCGACTGTTCATTATTGCCGGTATTTCCGGCGGCAGGTCCGTTATTGTGTTCGGATTCGGCATCTTCGTCACTTAATGCGGAGATGATACGGCGTTCGAGTGTACGTGCACGCGAACGCTGATCACTGTTTGGAAACTGCCGAAGAAACCCCTGTAGTGTTTCATTTGCTTCATTATACATGTTTCGTTCCATCAATGCCTCAACTTTACCGATATACGAAAGCTCGGCATATTGAGTATCATGGAACCGTTCTATCACAACTTCAAAATATCGAATTGCAGCCCTGTAATATCGAATGCGCATATATAATTTTGCATTTTCATACTGCTTGCGGGCTAATTTTTCATTGAGTTCGTGAATTTTTCGCTCGGCATCCGGCACCAATTCATGCGTCGGGAAAAAATCGATGAATGCCTGCAACTCATCGATCGCCTTAAACGTATATTCCTGATCGAGATCGTATCTTGGAGACAGGTGATAATAAGACAAAGCGAGTTTATATTGTGCCTCGGCAACGAGAGGGCTTGCGCTCATAGTATTGACCAGCGTCTCAAACTCGTTGGCAGCGAGTATATACTCCCCCCGTTGAAAATACGACATTGCCATGTAGTATTGTGCGTCGTCGGCGAAGTCACTTCCTGCAAACTGACGTGTAACAATCCGGAATTCATCGATAGCCCTGACATAATTTTCCTCTTCGTACATCCGCATACCACGCTGGAACCGGTCTTCTACAGACATATCAACCGTGACGTCGCGTCTTCCACACCCCGCAATAAAGAAAATGAATAGTGATAATATTCCGGTCAATTTTAAAAATAAAACAACCCGCTGCTTCATACAAATCCTGTTTTCAATCATTTATATATTCAGTTAACTACGAACCGAGAAAAATAAGTACACAACGACACCGGTCGCAGCGATAATAACGGCCGGCCCGAGATAGCGCTCGGTCAACGAACCCCCGGGTAGAGCTGCCTGTGTAAACGGCAGCGCCCGATTTTCCACGGCATCCTGTCTACCGTACGGAATTACATCGCTAACACTTTCCGATATTCTTAGTATCCTTTCTCTGTCGGGTCCGTTAATACGAAAGGAAAAAACTCCGTCTGCCTGTCTGGTCATCACGCGGGATCCGAGAAACGACCGGCGTTTCACGTCTGAATACGTCACATCAAATCGTTCGACTCCCACTTCCAAAGTATAATATTCACCGGTCTCAGTATCACCGATCCCCGCGACCGAAAAACCCGATTCTGTTAATATATCGACAATCCGGTGACGAATGAACCATTCATAGTCGGGAAATTTTACCGTTACAACAACGTGTGCAGTCTCCGGCAATGCGCCGGTGATCTGATCGATACTCTTATCGACTACATAATGCAACAATTCGGTGTTCGATTTTAGTTTCGTTTGCGCATGCAGCGCTCCCGATACAATTATCAAAGACAGTAAAACAATTCCAACGTAAACGTATATTCCGGTAAACGTATTTCTATTCACTCGTGATTCTTTCCCGGCTTACGCTCTTCCGCGTGCGAGCGCTTCAAGCCGTTTAACTCGTTCGGGAATCGGCGGGTGTGTTGAAAACAACTTGGTGACGCCGCCGCCGCGAAACGGATTTACAATAAACATATGCGAGGTTGACGGATTCGCTTCCTGCATAGGTGCACGCGCAAGCCCCTTTTCAAGTTTCTTCAAAGCATTTGCAAGCGCCAATGGTTTACCGCATATTTCAGCGCCGCCTGCATCCGCCATAAACTCACGCGCACGCGAGATTGCCATTTGAATCAGCGCCGCTGCTATCGGTGCAATGATGAGCATTAAAAGCTGTCCGATTGCCGCACCGGCATCGCGGTCTCCGCCCCTCCCGAGAAACAGAAATGCAAATCTGCCTATGAATGAAAGATACGTTATGGCGCCCACGATTGTCGCAACAATTGTGCTTAATAATATGTCGCGGTTTCTTATATGAGCAAGCTCATGAGCAAGTACCCCTTCAAGCTCTTCATCATTAAGCAAACGAACGATCCCCTCCGTTACTGCAACCACTGCATTGGAAGGATTTCTTCCCGTGGCGAACGCGTTTGGTGTACTTGACGGTATAACATATACTTTCGGCATAGGGAGCCCGCTCCGCTTAACCAGTTTCTCAACCATTCCATATAATTTGGGTGCTTGTGCACGTGAAACTTCTTTTGCTTTGTACATCCTCAGCACAATTTTATCAGAATACCAATAACTGAAAAAATTAAATCCAAGAGCAAATATAAATGCAATGAGCATCCCATTCTGACCGCCGAGCGCCTGTCCCACAAGCAAAAACAAGACCATTATTAATGTCAGAAAAAATGCTGTTTTCACACCGTTCATACCGTTCTATCGTCCTCCTGCATGTAAATTGGTTACCAACAAGAAATATTTTCTATAAACTAATTAAAATATTAAATTTTGGCTATATTATCAAGAAATTCTATTTGCGGGTTATCCGCTTCAACTCTTTCAGCACGAATTCGGGACGCTCGTCGAGCGCATGGCGGGATTCGCGTCGGGCACGCACAATTTCCTCGTGCAATATATTGCAATAAATCATTGCATCGTCAAAAAACGGAGCTTGTTCGATAGTAGTTCCCATTGGTGAAATAATCGTTGATCCGCCCCAGAAGCTAATGCCGTCTTCAAAACCCACACGATTGCAAAAAATAAAATAACATGACAATAGACGGGCATACGTTCTATGATGTTCCAGATTTACATTTGCAATCGCCGGTTTACCTGTTGTGTCGCCGCCGAGACGGGTTGGACCTGCTGCGATCGCAACGATTACATCGGCGCCGTCCTGGGCAAGAAGATAGGGCAAAGACAAATGCCATATGTCTTCACATATAAGTGTTCCCCATCTCCCTCCGGGAGTTTCAAATGAACGCACCGATTCACCCGGCAAAAAATACCTGTTTTCCTCGAACATACCGTATGTCGGGAGATAAATTTTTCGATGAACGATTTTCATCTCACCGTCTGCAAAGAGCATTACGGCGTTATGTATCTTGCCGCGGGGGGTCAATTCCACACCACCGGTAATTATGTGTATAGTTTTACTGAGTTCAAGCAATTTTTCAAAATGCGGGTGGTGGCGATACGACAATTGTGTAACCTCGTGTACAAGATCGCGGAGGGAATAACCGGTAAGACTCAATTCGGGAAATATTACGATTCGTGCGTCGTTCGCTTTTGCTTCATCAGCATACTCTATATGACGTTTCAAATTATAATCGATATCGCCGACACGTACATCGAGCTGAGCGACTGCAATGCGAGAATTCATATTCTGTTATTTTCGTATACTATATGTAAATATGTACATATCGACTTTACTGACTACGATAGATCGATCATTTTCAGATCTTTTACGTACGTTACTGTTTTATCGTCTCTGATTTCTTTTAACTTTATGATTTTCGATTGAATACGCTGAACACTATCGTTTATAATTGTCAGATAATTCGATGTATTTTCTTTTTTATGCTTTTCCATCAACTCATTGGATATTTCTCGCATTTCGTTCAATACCGGACCGAGCTCTGAGGTAACTTCGGTTGCAAGATTTTGCAGAGCTTCAAGCCGGTTTCGACTTATCTCCAGCTCTTCGAATCTTTCCTTTAGTTCCTTCTTTTCAAGCACTCCGAGTATGATTTTCGGAAAAACCGGAGTTGAAATTTCTTCTTTCACAATGTAATCCGCCACTCCCGCCTTCATCACTTCCAATGCAAGGTTAAAATCCTTATTGACGGTGAGAAAGATAACCGGCGCTTTGACCCCGCTATCCCGAATTTGCAATGTCGTATCGAGACCGTTTTGACCCGGTAAAAAATAATCCATCAGAATTAAGTCGATGTTGGGATTATCCTTCAATTCGGTTATTCCCTGTTCGCCATCTTCCTTCCAGATAATGTTGAATTTTACATCGTGATAACGGCGCAAATATATCTGCACTAATCGGGCAAAATTCTCATTATCCTCGATGAGTAATAAATTTACGTCACGTTTCTCCATAATAGGCACCTCGTTAATTTGCAGTTGATAACTGTGCAATGTTTGCCCAGTAGACACATACAGTGTTTACTGCCTGTGCAACTTCGTCGAAGACCCTCGATTTACTTATAAAGGTATTTGCTCCACACTCATATGCTTTTTTCACATCTTCAACCCTGTCCGAACTACTGAACATAATCACCGGGATCGTTTTCAGAACCGGTTTACTTTTCATATACTGCAATAGATCCATACCGTTCATTGGCGGAAGATTCATATCCAGGAAAATAAGATCCGGCTTCCTGCTCAGAACACTGTGCGGCGTATCAATCGTGTCCAATACGGTAAGTGCTTTCTTTGCATCTTCGATCACCGATACTTTATTCTTGACTTCCGATTGTTCTAACGCCCAGATAATAATCTTAATGTGATCAGGATTATCGTCGATAAGCAATATATTAAGATCTCGTTTCAAGATTCATTTACAGTATTATGATTTTGGTAAAGTAAAGTAAAACGTTGTCCCTTCGCCCACCGTCGAGTTAAGCCATATCCTCCCACCGTGTGTTTCCACAATTTTTTTCACAATGGTTAACCCAGCGCCTGTACCTTCAAATCGAGCGTCAGTACGTAACCGATGAAATATAGTAAAAATTTTATCAAAAGATTCCTGCTCAATACCGATACCGTTATCGGACACGCTGAACCGGTACATTTCATCCTCCTCGCCCCAACCGATTTCTATCACCGGCGGATCAGATGTATTGAATTTAATACCATTTACCACTAAGTTACGGAAAAGTACAACGATATGCACCCTGTTTCCGAGAACTACGGGTAAATTATTTTCCACCTCTACCCTGGCTTTCCGCTTTTTAATGGTATACTCAAGATCCTCCAGAATCTCTTTCACCACATCACGTATCGAAACCGGCGACATGCTTTCGGTAAGCCGCCCTACCCGCGATAAGGTCAACAGCTCGTTAATCAGGTTCTTCATTCTGTTACACGATTGTGAAACCGATGAGAGCATTTCCAGTCCATCTTCTTGTAACGCGTCGCTGTAGTCGGCAAGCAGTATTTTACTGTATCCTTCGATGCTGATGAGAGGTTCTTTCAGATCGTGAGAAACTACATATGTAAAATCGTCAAGTTCACGATTACGCCGTTGGATCTCTTCTGATTTCGCTACCGTTTCCTGATACAGCAATGCCTGTTCAATTGCAATACCCGCAAGATGAGCAATCGTTTGAAACAAATCCTTATGCGTTTCACTATAGTAGTCGGTACCGTCTGCTTCAAGTGCGATTAATCCGAGAACTTTTTCCTTAATTATCATTGGGGCAACAATCTTATGGTTATTCTTCCAATCACCTTGCATATCGCATAATCGGCGTTTTTCTATCGCGTGGCGTTCAAGTCTGTATGCCGGTTCCCCGAGCGGTATTGATTCCGGTTTATCCATTATGAGAGTCCCGGCTGCCGCATCGAACTTCAGGATTTGTTGCAATATATGGGGAGTCTCTTCATCATAAAGATAAATTGCAAACGATAGATGAGGGAGCACACGGGTAACGCTTTTCGATACCGTAACAAGGATATCGTTCCGGTCGAGTGTGGCTGCAAGTTCGTGAGCAAGTTCGTATAATACCCGAAGCCGTTCCAACTGTTGTGATATCTCCTCTTCGGCAAGTTTTCGTTCATGGACATCGTGTAAAATACATTGCACCCCGGTCGTCCGGCCTTGCTCATCACGCATAAGAGTCCACGATGCCGACATCCACCTGTAATTTCCTGATTTTGTCCGGATCCTGAACTCAAGCGCTCTCAACTGTTCTTCCAGTGGTTGTTGTGCTGTGGCAAGTCGCATTAGTTCGTTGATCTCACGATAGTCTCCCGGATGAATCATACGCGGATTGAATCGTTGCTTGAGGATCATTTCGGGATCATATCCGGTGAGATGCTTTGCACTCGGGCTAACGTAGGAAAAGTTACCTTCAAGATCCAGGGAGATAACCATATCCTGCGCCTTCTCAACGAGCAACCGATACTTTTCTTCGGAGTTCTGAATTTTCTGATAGAGCTGTGCATTCTGTATCGCCATAGTTACTTGTGTGGCAATATTTCTGTAGAGCGCAACATCTTCCGGGAAAAATTTATTATAATTCACAAATCCAACGCTCAGGATGCCGAGTATTTCGTTTTCTACCTTCAGGAGGAAAAACCCGACCGAGCGCTGATCTTTTCTGACAAAATAATCATACAACTCAGGAGATTCCTGATCGATATCTTCTATGATTGCATGATCGTCATTGTCAAATAATTTTTTTATAACCGGATGATTCGCATCATATAAATAAGAAAGTTTCTCTTGAGGAATACCTTTTGCAGCAACGATTCGTAATCCTCCGGCGGGTTTATCGAGGAGTGAAATCGTTAATACATCCGGCTGCCGGAGGTCTTTGATGCGTTCAAGTACATTATCGGCGATTTCATCTATATTAAGCGAAGAGGCATATATATTGCCCAGAGAAGCAAGGATGGTGAGATCCCGATTTCGATTTTGTAATTCGGTCTCCAATTTCTTACGGTCGGTAATATCACGTGCAATGTTGAGCATCGCGACCGGCTCACCTTCTTTGTTTTTCAATAATGTTGTATTCAAACTCACTGGAATAATATCACCCGACTTACTCCTCCAGCGTATATCGAAATCGTGCAGGTAATTTTTATTGCGCAGCTCGGATATCCATAAGACAAAACGTGCTGTATCGTGTTCATAAAACCATAAATAGGGTATCGTTTGCCCGATCGCTTCATCCTCGCGATATCCGGTAATGCGTTCAAATTCTTTATTAACGCGAAATACTCTGCCCTGTAGATCGGTAAGCACAAGCGCATCACCCATTGCTTCGAGTACATTTCTAAACATCGTCTCCGACTCTTTTATCTCATCCTGCATAAATTTTTGATGGGTGAGATCGGACAATACTCCGACAATACCCCGTACCGAACCGTCACTGCTGAGTAGCGGTGAAAGATACAGCCAGGCGTAGCGAGATTGCCTGGAGATCGGATGGGGATACGGCAGGTATCCGAATGAGACTTTCGTACCGGTGAGCACGTTCTTAAATTTTTCGAGCACACCGTTTTTTTTAAATTTCTCAAAAATTTCAGACGCGCGCATGCCAAGCGCCTCTCTGCTATCGATACCGGTAAAATATTCGATCTGGTTATTGCAGTCAAGGCATCGCAAATTATCGTCGAACACAATAACCCCTTGCTCAAGACTTGAGAATACATTTTTGCGGAATTCCTCCGACTCGATCAACTGCATTTCAAGGGCATTACGTTCGGTAACATCGCGATGAAAACTCAGACTTGCAGGTTTTCCTTTGAAATGTATGTATGACGCTGCTACTTCGATATCAATTATTCTGCCGTTCTTTTTCCTGCCTTTATAATCATACAGAAACGGCGGATTCTGCCCCTCTTGTCGCGCCCGGCTTGTTGAAAGAACCCGCTTCTGGTCTTCCGGGGCTACCACTACCGAAAATGGTTTACCAATAAGCTGTTTCTCACTCGAATAGCCGAATAATTCAAGAAATTTTTGGTTTACAAATATTAACCGGTCACCCTCAACTATACTAATGCCGTCTTCGGAATTTTCAACAATAGTTTGAAATACTCCCGATTCTTTTTTTTCCTCTTCTAAGTTACGATGTAAATCGGTCACATCATTGAACAGAAGCTCGCGGTAATTTGAATTTTTCGGACAATATCCCTTTTTCACATCGAACACCCGGTCATTGATGGAAATTACAAATCCCTGATTTTTCTTTGTCCGGAATATTCTTCGAATTTCTCGAGCGGCATATTCGCCAAAATAGTCAGTTAGTGTCACGGGGAATCCCCGTGATTTACCAAAATATTGATGTGCAGTTTTGTTGGCGTAATAAACAGTCCTGCTGGTGCATCGAACGATTGCAGTTGGTATGCTATCGAGATAATCCGGAGTACCGATTTGTTTATTCTTCTTCCCCATTTATGCAATGCTCATTAAAAAAACAATTGTCGAAATCGTGCGAATACGCGTGTAAACTGTCGATGACTGCACCGGCTCGATGTCCATTCAATTCAGTCACGCGCCATCTGTTGATTCTCACCGGGAGCGGATGAACTATCATATCTTCACCAAACAGCACCTGCAACACAATAGTATCGTGAACGGGACGATGATGTCCGCCAAATATGAAATTGCCGAGTGAGTATGCAATTATCCCGCTGTTGTGCCATTCGATACCTTGCAATACATGCGGGTGGTGACCGACGACAAGGTCTGCACCGGCATCAATACACGCTCTACCCAATTTCATCTGCCATTCTTCAGGATAATGCTCGTTTTCAACTCCCCAATGAAAAGATACAATGACGTAATCTACCTTTGGTCGCAACATACGAATATCACTCATTATTAATAAATGAAATCTCGGGGAAAGTCCCGACGACGTATCCGTTGCGGCAAACTGTCCCGCACCGCCAAAGTATCCCAGAAAGCCGAGCTGTTTCCCTTTAATTGTAAATATAACAGGTTCACGCGCTTCTTGCAAGGTTTTCCCAATACCAACATATGCAACATTAATCGAATCCAGATAATACATTGTATCGTCGATGCCGGTCACACCGTAATCGTATATATGATTGTTAGCCGCATTGACTACATTGATGTTTCCTTTTTGCAGCAGAGGCAGATAACGGGGATGCATCTTAAACGTAAACTCTTTTTCTTGGGCATTTTCATATTTTGTGATCGGATGCTCGAGATTAACCACATTGATATCCGAACGTACAAACCAGGGAACATCCGCAAAGACGCTTTCGATATCGTCGCCGATGAAGGTTTCAAAGTGGTTGGAAAATATACAGTCGCCGGTAAAATTTACTACGACAGCATCGGTTTCAGATGAAGTAAGCGGTGTAAAATTCCATTCACCGTCCGGCGTTGTCAATCCCGAAAGCAATAATAAAGGAATTAATGAAAGTACGAACCTCAAAATTTTTATCGTCAATCTTTATTTTTCTTGACTTCAAGTTGAACTAATTGAATTTTATTCTTAACCGCTTTAGAAACAGTAATCGTAAAATCATCCGTTTCCACTACTTCATCTTGTTGCGGGATTGTACCGGCTCTATTCATGATATACCCCGCAATAGTTTCGTAATCGCCGCCCGGGATATTGAGTTGAAATTTTTCATTGAGATAGTCTATCTCAACACGTCCGCTCAGTAAATATGTTGTATCATTCACCTTCTCACATACTATTTCCTCAACGTCGTATTCATCGTGTATCTCTCCGACAAGCTCCTCAATAAGATCCTCCGTCGTAACCAATCCTGCAGTGCCGCCGTACTCGTCAACAACAACTGCTATGGTAATGCCCCGCTGACGGAATTCACGCAGGAGGTCGGAGCTTTTCTTGGTTTCCGGAACGAATAAAACTTCGCGTATAATGTTTTTTAAACTTCTCGGTCGCTGGAACAGATCGTGTGCGTATGTAACACCGACAATCTGATCAAGCGTATCTTTATAGACCGGAAGCCGTGAATACCCGGACCGCCGGAATACCCGTATCACCTCCTGCAGCGTTGCCGATTGATCGATGGCAACTATCTCTGTACGCGGAATCATTACCTCGCGCACCTGCTGATCGGCAAGAGATATAGCTTTAACGAGCATTGTCCCGTCGTCGGTATCCATATCGCCGCTTTCACTACTTTCTCGTATTAGCTGGTTAATATCACTTCGTGAAAAGAAAAGTTTTACATCATCCGATCCTACTTTGAATATACCAAGCAGAATCCCTGATACACGCTCCGAAAGCCATACCAGAGGATATAAAATGACACGAACAAATTTTATAAAAAGAGCAATCAAAATAATGACAAAATCGGCAATATCACGCGCGACTGTTTTTGGTATTATTTCACCAAACAAAAGAAGTGAACCGGAAACCATAATCAGGATGGTAAATTCTCCCCATCCAAAATAAAGTCCGAATAGCGCCGTTGCAATGGAGGAACAAGCAACATTTGCAATATTATTACCGACCAGGAGGGTGGAAAAGAAGCGATCCGGTTGTTTTATAAAGGCAAGAGTTGTTGCGGCGCCCGGTACTTTTTTTCGCGCGCGCACCTCGATTTTTAATTTATTTGCAACAATGAAAGCAATCTCCGAAAAGGAGAACAATGAGCTGAGGAGTAACGCAAGAAAAAATAAAAAGAGAATTTCTATTTCCATAAATGATAGAAAAAAGCCCCTTATCATAGTGTCATAAGGGGCTTATCGAAAGAATTTTCTTATCGAGCTAACCGGAAATGAACCGGTATTGAAACACGCACCGGAACCGGTTGACCTCGTTGTCGTCCCGGTTTGAATTTTGCCTCTGCAACGGCAGCTGCCGCTGCATCGCCAAGACCGGCGCCCGGATCGTTGACAATCTCGGTTCTTACAACGTTCCCTTCTGCATCGACAAATGCGTAAATATAAACCGTACCCTCAACGCCCGCACGCTTAGCAAGTTCCGGATAACGAACCCGTCGCTGAATCGATTCGATTCCGCCTATAATTTCCGGCATTTCCTCAACTGCAAGGAAGAACTGCTCTTCCGGTTCATCGTCTCTCGGCGGTGGAGGCGGGGGAACGTCTTCATACATATCAAGCTCGCTCCACGCAAAATCGAGATCGTCCATCACATCGTCGCCCGGCGCTTCAATCGGTATTGGCGGTCGAGGCGGTGGCGGCGGTCTTTCCTCCTGCCTTGTGATATCGACGTCTTCGAGATCGACAAGTTCCTGATCTTCTATGACGATGCCTTCGGGACCATCCCATTCAGGTAGAAATCTAAATGCAATAATAAACACTGCTATTGCAATTATTAAACTGATTTCAAGGACCTTCGGATACTTGAGCCGCAGGTCCTCCTCAGGCACTTTCCCTCGTTTTAATTTTTTCATGGCTACCAACTCCCTGTTTTGTGTGGAGTTACTTATTTATTTTTTAAAATATATTAATATTCGACAGTTTTGTCAAATATTTTTTTTAAATTTTGTTCTCTTTTACCTAAAACAAGCATTTCCGCCGTTAGTTCCTTAGAATCCGGATTTTACGTTCCGGCCATATCCGGTATAAAACAATATTATAGAGTATCATATAGACAATTGCGCCAAGTATATTAGCTATCGCGTCGCCGATCGTTGGGAACCTTCCCGGAATAAATGTCTGGTACCACTCGACAATAATTCCGAAAACGGACACGAAGATAACGGTCAAAAATAAAGTGCGCGACTTGATCAGGTTTCCGTTCGCATGGTATAACAGCGCACGATGTATTAGCATCGCAAAAATAAAATGCATCCCGAAATGAACGACCTTATCAAGTCCGGGTATTTCAATAGATGGTATACGATCACCGGGAGTTCCGGTTGCCGCTATTATAAGTAACCCGTAAAAAATCGCCGGGGCAACGTATATCCAAAACCCTCTGCTAATTTGATTCAACCTGTAATTCCCCTTAATACCTTCAACAACTCTTCTTGAATGTCGCCGGCGGTCATAGCAAATTCTCCATATCTTTCCTTCGCTTTATCTCCCGCGGCACCATGGATGTAAGCTCCACAATAAGCTGCAATTTCATCCGTTAACCCCTGCGCCCACAAGCCGGCTATGACTCCGGTGAGAACATCCCCCGCGCCTGCAGTTGCCATACCGGGATTTCCGGTTTCGTTAATATAAAGGTTACCATGCTTTGATGCAACTATAGTCGGACCGCCTTTTAATAATAATGTGATTCTATGCTTCTTTGCAAATTCTCGTGCATGAGAAATCCGGTCTTTATTTATATCGGAAGGATCGATCCCGGATAATCGGGAAAATTCCCCGGTATGAGGCGTTACTATTACCGGAGCATTTCGTTTATTGAATAACATAACATTTCCCGCCAATACATTTATCCCATCTGCGTCGAGTACAATCGGCTTTTGTATTTCCTCCAATAACCGGATTATTATTTCTTTAATGTCACCGGATCGTGATAAACCGGGGCCGGCAGCAATCACGTCCGCCCATTCGCATTGCTGCTTTATCTGCTCCCAGGCGTGAGCGAGCAACACTCCGGATCCATTGTCCGTCAGCGGCAATGTCATAACCTCCGTTAGTTTCTTTTCCATCATAAGATTGAGACCGGCGGGAATTCCAAGAACAACCGCGCCGGCGCCGCTTCTGAGCGCACTCATCGATGTAAGCGCAGCAGCACCCGTTAGTCCTGTAGAACCGGCAAGAACAAATACTTTACCGACCCTATACTTGTGTACATCAAGCATCCGCTTCGGCATTACGGAGCGAATGGCGGGCTCTTGCACGAGAAACGTTTTAATGCCGGAACGGCGAAAAACTTCCGGAGGGATTTGTATATCGATGCGTACTATTTTACCCGCAGCATCGCATCCGGGCGAGAATAATAACCCCGTCTTGATCAATCCCATTGTGCACGTGTAATCGGCTTGCACGGTGACACCTTCACTCCTGCCAGTATCCGCATCGATTCCGGATGGGATATCGACGGCAACACGTATCGCTGACTGCTTGTTCATCCACTCGACTATGGATGCAACTTTCGGTTTAAGTTTACCTTTAAAACCTGTTCCGAGTAATGCATCGACAATGATATCGGGTTTTGATATTTGCTTAAGCTTCTGACGTGTTATAGATTTAACAAACGAGAGAGCACCCGATGATTCTGTCCGGCTCATTTTCTGAATGATATCCGCATTAACCCGTGCATCCCCTTTTATCTGAGAAACCGGAGAGAGCGACGCGACGGTAACTGCAGCGCCGCGTTCAATGAGATGCCGGGCAATTGCAAAGCCGTCTCCGCCGTTGTTGCCTTTACCGCATACAATAAGAATATGTTTTGAAGTGAGACCGGGGATATACTCGGCCATGGCATCGGCAGTTCCCCGTGCGGCATTTTCCATCAACACGATGCCGGGAATTCCGTATCCCGTGATCGCCTGATCATCGCAACCTCTCATCTCCTGTGCCGACGCTATTTGTAGCATACTTTTAGAATAACCCGAACGTTAAACGCAATACGGTTGATGGAAAAACACCCATTTGTAAAACAGCTATTGCAGATATTACTAAAGCAGTAACGCCTAAATATGACGGTTCTTCTTCAAGCCGAACATCCCCGTCGTAAAAATACATATAAATAATAACCCTGATATAATAATACACACCAACAATGCTCGCAAGTACGCCGACGATTGCAAGCCATGTATACCCTTCCTGTATTGCCGCAACGAAGATATAGTATTTTCCGAAGAAACCGGCAAACGGCGGAATACCCGAGAGCGAGAACATAAAGATTGCCATCATTGCCGCCAGCAGCGGTTTTCGGGTTGCAAGGCCTTTGAATTCATCGAAAGTCAGATTTTTATTTTCGCCATATTCAACCATTGAAATGACGCCGAAAGCGCCGATGTTCATAAAACCGTATGCAACCACATAAAACATAACACCGCTGACACCGAGTTCGCTTGCTGCGGCAAATCCGATCAGCATGTAGCCGGCATGTGCAATGCTTGAATATGCAAGCATTCTTTTTAAATTTTGCTGGGAGATCGCAATGAGATTCCCGACAACCATGGATGCAACGGCAAGTATCGCGAAGAGGTCATGTAATTTTTCGACGCCGCCGGCAAATGAAAACATGACTACGATCAAAAATCCGGCGAATGCGGCGGCTTTTCCGGCCGTTGACATAAATGCGGTGACGGTGGTCGGCGCTCCTTCATACACATCGGGCGCCCACATATGGAACGGAACGGATGCAACTTTAAAAGAGAATCCCATCGTCAGCATTGCAACGCCGATCCAGAAAAGGGTACTGGTGAACAGCTCGTCTATTTGCATTGCGATCACCGGCAGCTTGGTCGTGCCGGATGCACCGTAGATTAACGCTATTCCGTATACAAGAAAACCGGTTGCGAATGCGCCGAGCAGAAAATATTTGAGTGCCGACTCGTTGGAGCTTAATCTCGCTCTCAGAAATCCCGCAAGGACGTAGAAACTCACCGACATTAATTCAATACCTATAAACAGCATCAAGAGATCGAGCGACGAGGCAATCAGCATCATTCCCACAAGCGAGAATAGAATCATCGCATAATATTCGCTGTGGTAAATTCCCATCCGTTCGATATATTGCCGTGAGATGAAAAACGTTAAGATCGTCAGTACTATAAATACTACGTGAAAGAAGCTCGCAAACCCGCCGACGCTTACCATTTCATAAAACGCAGTAGTATCGCTTACCGGATAAAGATACATTGCGGCTACGCCTGCCGCGATCAGTCCGAGTATGCTGAATACGAACACAAACGGCTCGGCTCGTTTTATCGTTATTTCAAGAATTAATATTGAGAGCGCCGTAACCGTGACGATCAGCACCGGCAGTATATGAAGAAGATCAGTTGGATTGAAGTCCATTGGTTATTATTTACGATTCTGTTGTTCTGAAAAAATATCTCGTTCTATCGCATCCGGCGTTTGTGCGGTGCGGTACATTGCTCTTCCCCGTTCCACCTGTTCAAGCACCTGCCGACCGGAAGCTTCTGTCTTATTTAAAAATGTAGACGGATAAATGCCGATCCATATCACAAATATTGCAATCGGAACCAGTGTGGCGAGCTCCCGTCCGTTGATATCGATTAGTTTTTGATTTTCGGGTTTATCCAGATCGCCAAGCATTACCCGCTGATACATCCATAACATATACACCGCTGCAAGGATAACACCGGTCGCGGCGAATATTGCATACCAGTATGTTGCCAGTGCCTGCGACTGAAATGCACCGAGCAGTATTAAAAATTCACCGACAAATCCATTTAATCCCGGCAACCCGATTGAGGATAAAGAAATAAATAAAAAGAATGCAGCAAACACCGGCATCACTTTCGCAACACCGCCGAAATCAACTATCAGTCGCGTATGCCGTCGTTCATAGAGCATCCCCACCAACAGAAAAAGCGCCCCGGTGCTTAAACCGTGATTCACCATATGTATGATGCTGCCCTGCATCGCCTCCTCGGTGAGAGCAAAGATACCGAGTACGATAAATCCGAGGTGACTAACGGATGAGTATGCAATCAGTTTCTTCACGTCGGTTTGGACCATAGCTACAAGCGCTCCGTAGATTATTCCAATAACTGCCAGAACGCAAATAACGGTCATATATTCGTATGTCGCTGCCGGAAACAACGGTAGACAGAAGCGGATCAATCCGTAGGTACCCATTTTCAGCATGACGCCTGCAAGGATAACACTACCCGCAGTCGGCGCTTCGACGTGTGCGTCGGGTAACCACGTATGAAGCGGAAACAACGGGACTTTAATCAAAAAGCTTAAGGCAAACGCAAGGAACATCCACGATTGCAATGCAAGCGGGATAGTGGGCGCGATCTCAAATAGAATTTGAAGATCGGTAGTGAAATGACCCGTTGTTTGTGAAGCATAGACACCAATCCAGATGATCGCAACGAGCATCAACAAACTGCCGACCATCGTAAACAGGAAAAACTTTACCGCTGCGTAAATACGGTCTTTGCCCCCCCACACACCGATTATAAAATACATCGGGATTAACATTGCTTCCCAAAAAATATAAAACAGAAACATATCAAGCGCCAGAAACACGCCTATCATCCCTACTTCAAGTAAAAGCAAAAACACGAAGTATTCTTTCACTCGATGTTTGATCGACGACCAGGATGCAATAACCGATATCGGCATTATAAATGCGGTCAACAAAACCAATAAGAGCGAGATGCCGTCAACCCCCACACGATATGCTACATCGATTGCTTCGATCCACATAGCTTCTCTGAAAAACTGGAAGCCTGCATCGGATGCATCGAATCTGAGAAACAATACCACTGCAAGAACAAAAGTGAATAGTGTCGATAACAGTGCTACCCATCGCATTGCGTTGTGCTTTGATCTTTCTAAAAACATAAGAACCAACGCTCCGATGAGGGGCGAGAATATTAAATATGTGAGGAGATTGTTTTCAAACATAATAATCATTAGTTACCTTACCTGAATATCAACCAGAATAAAATAAAGACAATCCCGAAAACGAACGCTACTGCATATCCTTGCACCACACCCACCTGTACCCTACGCCCGTATTTCGACAGGACCACAATAAGTTTTGCAAGACCGTTGACGATACCGTCGATGATACCTACATCAACGCTTCGCCAGAGAAGTTTGCGGGATCCTCTCACCGTCGGGTTTACTATAGTCGCATCATACAATTCATCGACGTAGTATTTATTGTTTAACACGGTATACACGCCGCGATATTTTTCCGCAATACGGTTCGGTACGTCCGGTTTATTGACATACCAAGTCCGGGCGAGATAAATACCTGCCGCAGCAATTACCACCGATATTGCAATCAAAACATAATCGATCGAATGAACGCCGTGCTCGGGCATCGCCAGTAATCTGTCGGCACGGTAGAAAACCGGTGATAAAAACTCTTTAATTGCAAGACCGCCGCCGAGCGCTTTAGGGATGCCGACCCATCCGCCAACGATTGAGAGAACCGCAAGTATTATCAGCGGAATGGTCATTGTTGCCGGTGCTTCGTGAGGGTGTACAGCACTATCACCGTGTTCTTTGAATCGAGGCTTCCCCCAGAAAGTCAAACTCACGAGACGAAACATATAAAATGCCGTGAGGCCGGCGGTCAAAGCAGCAAATACCCAGAGAATTACCGAGCCGTCGTGCCACACATACGCTAAAATTTCATCTTTACTAAAGAATCCGGCCAACGGTGGAATCCCGGCAATAGCGATCGCTCCGATCAAAAATGTAATATAGGTCTTCGGCAAATACTTCTGCAATCCGCCCATCTTTTGAATATCCTGTTCGTGATGCATTGCGTGAATCACAGCTCCCGAGCCGAGGAAGAGCAATGCTTTGAAAAATGCATGCGTATACACGTGGAAAATACCGACCCAGAACGCACCGACGCCGAGTGCAAGGAACATATATCCGAGCTGGCTTACCGTGGAGTACGCAAGTACTTTTTTAATGTCGTTTTGAGTCAAGGCAATTGTTGCAGCCATAACAGCGGTCAGTAATCCAATAACGGCGACAATCTCGAGTGTGAGCGGTGCGAGTGCATACAGAGTTGCCGAACGGGCTACCATATAAACACCGGCGGTTACCATCGTTGCAGCATGAATGAGTGCGCTGACTGGGGTCGGGCCTGCCATTGCATCGGGGAGCCAGACAAAGAGAGGAATCTGCGCGGACTTCCCGACGGCACCTACAAAGAGCATCAAGGTAATCCAAAAAAACACCGGCTCACCTATACCCATAACCGATGCTTGCAGGAAAACCGGTTCGAATTTAAGGGTACCGAATATAATAAAAATTAAAAATAACCCGATGAGAAATCCGAAATCGCCGATTCTGTTGACAATGAATGCCTTTTTCGCCGCATCGCCGGTAAATTTTTTCGTATACCAGAAACCGATTAAAAGATACGAGCATAGACCGACTCCCTCCCATCCGAGGAACAACAGAAGAAAATTATCTGCAAGCACCAAATTTAACATTGCGAATATGAACAGGTTCATATAGGCAAAATAACGCCAATAACCGGGATCGCCATGCATATACCCGATTGAATATACGTGGATGAGAAAACCGACCCCGGTGACGACAA
Organism: Ignavibacteriales bacterium; assembly: GCA_003562775.1. Classification (GTDB taxonomy): domain Bacteria; phylum Bacteroidota; class Ignavibacteria; order T3Sed10-11; family T3Sed10-11; genus T3Sed10-11. The sequence continues at coordinate 9,726 of PWTU01000190.1, read as the reverse complement.
GGGTCATTAATATCGAAAGTTGATCGACCTGATAGGCGAACGAAGTATCGAGTCCGCCCGCAACAATCCATTTAAAATATTCGATAATTTCCATTCTATTTACCGCCTCGCGACCGAGCATTTCGATAAAAATCAGAACGGAAATGATAAAAGAGATCCCGACTACGCCGCTGCCGATTATACCGGTTATTTTTTCGCTTTTTATACGCCAGCCGATAAGACCGTTCCAGGCAGCGCCAATGAGCGGCAGAAGAACGACAAGTCCAATAAGATTATACATAACTGTTGTGTCTTACCACTTTAATAGATTAATTTCATCAATATTTACAGTTTGCTTGTTACGGAAAAGTGCAATAATTATTGCCAGGCCGATAGCGGCTTCCGCAGCAGCAACGGTGATCACAAAGAAAACCAGCATTTGCCCCGTTGCATCGCCGAGAAACGAAGAAAATGCAACCAGGGTAAGATTGACCGAATTCAACATCAATTCAATCGACATGAACACAATTATTGCATTGCGACGCGTGAGCACACCGACGACGCCGATAGTAAATAATAATGCACTGAGTGTAAGATAAAAATTCAACGGTATCATGTTACGTCTTCATCTAATGATTATTACGGCAATCTGGTTCATCCCACAGAATCGGGAAAACTCCGGACGAGGCATCAATTTGAAATCAACGGCGATGATGCACCACGATTAATCGAACTTACGTTTTGCAAGAACGATTGCACCAACGACCGCTGCAACAAGCAGCACTGAGATTGCTTCGATTGGCAGTACGTAATGACTGAATAACTCCTTACCTATATTCTCAACAGTTCCAATATCAACTGCCTGAGCGGATATGGTCTTCATATCCGCAGTCTCACCAAATCCGACGATGTACAACACCTGCATAACAAACGCAAGAGAAAGACCAATAGCCACGATCTGTTTCCACGTCACGCGATCGGTCAGCCGTTTCTCATCACCGAGATTAAGCAGCATGATCACAAACATAAAAAGTACCATTATCGCGCCTGCATATACCAGGATCTGAATAATGGCAATAAATTGCGCTTTGAGTGTGAGATACAGTGCGGCAAGGAAGAAAAAGTTGAGAACTAAATATATTACGCTGTTAATTGGATTTCTACGCGTAATAACAAGAAGGGCAGATACTATTGCACCTGCGGCGAGAAAGTAAAAAAATACCTCTTCAAGTGTCATTAGTCAAATATACTGCGGTTTAAGGTGTAATAAAAAGTTTTTCTAATATAGCGAAACCCTGACACATTTGCAACGATACTACTAACCTGATTTAATCCACTGTAAAATTTCACTAATCGATGGACGTTTTCCGTACGATAGAATGGCAACGCGAAATATTTTTCCTGCTATCCACATCATTATTACTGCACACAGCAGCAATATGCCGAGAGTCACGATAATATCGAACGTCGGCGGCATCGCGATTGGAATACGCAACGCCATGAAAGATGGAGTGAAAAACGGGATAAAACTCAACACACGAATAACAGTCATATCGGGGTTTTCAATCGCGACAATTGCAAAAATCATCGGAATTAATAGAACAAGCACTACCCAACCCGCTATCTGTTGCGCCTCCTGCTCCGATGAAAGCGGCGACCCGACGACGACAAATATTGCAGCATAAAATAAATAGCCGACAATAAAGTATGGCAACAGCAGCCATAAATTTGCAAGCGCAAGTCCTTCAAATCCAAAATACCAGACGGCAGCAATTCCCATAAACGCGTACAGCCCGATTTGGGTTAGACCGAGCGCACTTAATCCGAGAATCTTTCCTGCCATTAAATCGGTCGGTGAACATGAAGACGCAAGCACTTCGATGATCCGATTCGTCTTTTCCTCAACGACACTGCGAATCAATATCTGACCCGATGTAGCGATCAACATCATCATCGCCATTAAAAAAATATATGAACTCAAAAAGATTGTCATGAAGTCGGCCTCTTGCTCATCTCCGGTCGGTGAAATGCGCACAGTCCGCATGTGCACGGGTTTCACTATTTCATCGACGATCCCCGGATCAACCCCCCGTTCCTCCAATCTGAACTCGGTAAGGATATCCCGTATTACTGCAGTAAAGCGATTCTGATCCTGAACGTTTCCTACATTCGTCGAATAGTATTCAGACTGATTCGTTTCGAAAATATCCGGAGGGATATAAATATAACCCTCGATGTCCTCAGCAAAAACAAGCGAATTGGCTATCATACGAAGGGTCTCGGCATCGGCAGCCGGTTCTTCGATTTTTCTGATCACGTACATCGGTTGTTCGTCTTTGAGCTCGAACCGGGTTACAATCTTATTAATGAGCACCTGGGAGAGTTTATTCTCCGGATCGACCAATCCGATAATTTTTTGTCTGTCTTCTGCACGGGATACCAGAAGGGAAGGGAGTATTAAAAACGCAACCATAATAACGGGAAAAATAAAAAGCGAGGCAATAAACATCTTGCTCTTAATTCTCTCTATGTATTCCCACTTTGCAACAACGAACACCTTACTCATATCGCTGCCTCCGCTAATTTTGCTTCCTGATCCTTCCGCTCTATCTCCTCAACAGATGCACCCACCAGCTTAAGAAAAATTGCATTCAAGGTCGGCTCTTTAATCTCGAATTTTCTGATATCCAGGTATTTATTCGCTTCGTGAATGATAGTTCGCGGCTGCACGACGTTGTCAATCTCGAGTTCCGCATAATTACTGTATATGGCGGACCGCCTTACGCCGCCAATCCGTTCGAGCACGGCGCCGTCTCCTTCATATTCAATCGATATTGTATTGATTCCGAATTTTTTCTTCTCCTCACTCAGTTTACCGTATAACACGACACGTCCTCTATTTATAATACACACATCGTCGCACATCCTTTCCGCCTGTTCCATTTGATGCGTCGAAAATATCAGTATTTTACCTTCTTTTCTTAATTCCCCGAGAATGTCTTTTAATAAAATTTGATTAACCGGATCGAGGCCGCTGAACGGTTCATCGAGTATAATGTACCGCGGTGAATGAAGTATTGAAATAATGAACTGTACCTTCTGCTGGTTGCCCTTTGAGAGCTCTTCAATTTTGTTATTCGCATATTCGGTAAGCTGAAATCGCTCCAGCCAGTAGAGTGCTCTCTTTTTTGACTCTCTCGAAGCTAATCCTTTTAAACCGGCAAAGTACTGAATGGTATGCATCAATTTGTTTTTTCGGTACAGCCCGCGTTCTTCCGGCAAATAACCGATTTTATTCTGAATATCGATGTTAAACGGGTTCCCGTCAAAATATATCTCGCCCGAATCGGGGTAAATAATATTGAGTATCATCCGGATGGTTGTGGTCTTTCCCGCTCCGTTCGGACCGAGAAGCCCGAAGACCCTGCCGGGATCGACCTTGAACGATACGTCGTTCACTGCGTTTATTGTGGAAAATGTTTTGTATAGGTTTTTTACTTCTATCATTAATTACTCAACAAGAAATATTCAATAGTAATATTAATCTACGGTGTATTTCGATAAATCATTCTCGGGAACGGCACCGTTTCGCGCACGTGATCGAGCCCACAAATCCAGGAAACCGTCCGTTCAATACCAAGGCCGAATCCCGCATGTGGAACGCTGCCGTATTTCCGCAGATCCAGATACCAATCAAACGGTTCCATCGGAAGGTCATGCTCCTTTATCCGTTCGACCAGGGTATCGTAATCGTCCTCCCGCTGACTGCCGCCTATGATTTCACCGTATCCTTCGGGTGCAAGTACATCGAGTGCAAGCGCAAGTTTTTCATTCTCCGGATCGCGCTTCATATAAAACGCTTTCACCTGTGCGGGATAGCGGTGTACCATAACCGGTTTATCGAATTGTTCGGATATCACCGTTTCATCCGTACCGCCGAGATCTCCTCCCCATTCAAAATCGATTCCCTTCTTTCGGAGAATTTCAACCGCTTCATCATACGTGATGCGCGGAAGAGGTTTCTTCACTTTTTCTAAATACGTAGTATTGCGCTCTAAAGTTTTAAGTTCTTTCGCTTTATGCTCTAATGTAGACGAAACAATGTATTCAAGAAAATCCTCTGCAAGATCCATATTATCGTTCAGGTCGTTGAATGCAACCTCCGGTTCAACCATCCAGAATTCAGTTAGGTGCCTGCGTGTTTTCGATTTTTCCGCCCTGAATGTAGGACCGAAACAATAAATTTTCCCGTGCGCCATTGCAGCCGCCTCACCGTACAACTGGCCGCTCTGGGTAAGAAACGCTTTTCCGAGATCGAAATATTCAGTTTCGAATAAAGTTGTCGTCCCTTCAACAGCATTCGGCGTTAAAATGGGGGAATCGATAAGGACAAAACCGTTTGCATCAAAATAATCCCGGATTGATTTTATAATATGATGCCTGACACGCATAATGGCATGCTGGCGGGTAGAACGCAGCCATAAATGACGGCGGTCCATCAGGAATTCAACGCCATGTTCCTTCGGGGTTATCGGATAATCCTGAGCAATATTGATGATTTCAACTTCCTTCACCTCAAGCTCAAAACCGCCCGGTGCGCGGGGTTCTTCTTTGACCGTGCCGGTTACTTTCAGTGACGATTCCTGAGTTAATTTACCGAAGGTTTCGAATACCTCCTCCGGCAACACTGCCCTCACCATCACACATTGTAATAAGCCGGTGCCGTCACGCACTAAGATGAATTTTATTTTACCGCTTGAACGTTTATTATAGACCCATCCATGGATGGTTACATCTTTACCTATGTGTTTGTCAAGGTTTTCTATGTATGTTCTACCCATGTTCCTCTCGTTTTGTTATTATGGATTATTAAAATGTGCGACGCACTCTTCACATAAAAACATACCGCTACGAACAACCATTTGCTTCCTACCCCGGGCAAGTGCGTCGCACCATCATAATCAGGAATAAATATCATACACAATATTGTAGGTTAACAGCGTCGTCAGCTCCGACATTTTTTCCACTTCGTCTCCCGGCCTGATCTTTAACTTATACGTCCGGCAGATACTTTCGATTTGTGAGAGATGTTTTCGCAATGTGTCTCTCTCGGCATAGTAAATCCACTGACACACTTTTTCTTCGATTAACGGTGCATACTTATGGATAAACTTCCATGCATCACGGTATGAATTTATTCGTCTCCCATTATAGGAAAAAATCGCCTTAATATCATCAACATATCCGTATAAATCGTCGTTATCCACCCGTGAGGTTAAATTCAATTTATAAAATTCCGCTACCGTCATACGAACCTTTTCTATCGGTTCGTCGCGATCGGTCTTCGTGTTCGGCGGTTCCAGATTGCCGATCTCGCGCATTATCGTATCGACATATTCCAGTTTTCGTCTTGCCGGTGTTTTTGCATATTTGGTTTTCCAGTTGGAGCGGGGTTTCAACCAAACCGCAAACGTTTCCGCCCAGTCTTCATCCGGATGTTTTTGCGCGTAATGATCGGGGAGATGACGGACATACCGTTTACTCCATGGATTATACACGTAATAATCGCGATATACTTTTTTCATGTTCCCGAATAACCGACCCCATTCACGATCGCGGTAAATTCGGTATGCATACATAATCGCATGCCCTATTTCATGACGAAGTCCCATTAAAATCTCATTTTCATTCTCCACCCCGCCGAGATTCAGCTCATCCTCAATTTCCCGCAGCGTTTGGTTGCCGAACCAGAAGGGGATTTCGATCGATATGCTTCCCTCGACACACCCCCATCCCGTTCCGTAATAATATTCCGGCCGAAACTTGATCCCTTTACCGCGCAACTCGACGGCAACTTTACGCATAAGCTTCAGAATAATCCCGGAAAACTTTAGATTAAGATCGCAAATCCGGGTTTCGAGCACCTTGTACTTTTTTACTTCTTTCAACAATCGTTTCGTCATACTGTAAATATCTGGTTGGAAAATTTAAAGAGTTTACGGGCAAACCTATTTCGGTTGGAAAATTAAACAAAGAAGAAGTGAAATGCAAGCTCGTAACAATTCGCAAATATTTGCTGTTTTAGAATTCCCTTTCAATCTTTCCGGCTTTTCGCATCGTCCTTTACTTCCTCGTATTTTGCTTCCTCAATATCATCAAGATCTGCACTTTTTCCGCCCTGCACGTTGCTCCGGCTGCCATCGTGGTAGTTACGATGAGTCTTAAGGTTGACAAAAAAAGCGCTGAGCGATGCCTTCACCAGGCGATAGAGGATATACAGCAGTAAAAGAATAATAATATATCTGATTAACGGCATGCTATTTTGTCTCCTTCTGCATTCCCTTCTTTTTTAATGGATTATAGTATTCGACCGGCGACCGATTTTCACGGGTAATTTCTTTCAGTAATTCCTGAAAGTCGTCCGCTCTGTTCACGAAATCGATCTCCGTCGCATTTACAATCAACAACGGCGCCTGCCGGTATCGGAAAAAGAAATAGTTGTATGCTTCATTCAAGTCTTTCAGGTACTCGGCGGTAATATGTTTTTCGTACGGCCTTCCGCGTTTTCTGATATTCTCCAGCAGCCGTTCGGTACTCGATTGCAAATAAATCACGAGATCGGGCGTCAGAATATTTTTTTCTATTGCATTAACAACCGTCTCGTATAATTTGAGTTCATCGTCCTGTAGATTAAGGTAGGCAAAGATTTTGTCTTTTTCAAAGATATAGTCGGTAATCAGAACATTATGAAAAAGATCGGCTTGAAAAAGTTCCTGCTGCTGCCTGTACCTGCTCAATAAGAACGACATCTGTGTCTGGAACGCGTAGTGCTCCGGGTCTTCATAAAACCGTTCCAGAAATGCATTTTCTTCGAACCGTTCAAGCACTACCCGTGCACCGAAATACTCGCCGAGCATAGTTGCAAGACTTGTCTTACCGACGCCAATAACTCCTTCGATTGCAATATAACGTACATCTCCCCCAAACCGGTGAGCTTGTTGATCCTGTGTAGTCTTTTGCTGTCTTTTTGACAATGGAATTACCTGTTTAATTATAATGTACTATTAATAACTGTTACGGCAACCTTAGTACCCAGTAATTTCCCGGGCACGCGACCAGCAGTTCTTGTATCGTTTTCTTTTTTACGGGATGAACCAGACCGCTTGCAATATCTGCCAGCGGCTGAAGCATAAATCTTCTTTTATGAACCTCCGGATGAGGAACAATTACACTACCCTTTTTTACAATATCGTTATCATAAAACAAAATATCCATATCCAGAACGCGGGATTTATTTTTCTTCGATCTATTGCGACCGGCATCGGCCTCTATCTGTTGAAGATTCTTCAGGAGAGAAAAAATATCAAGCCGGGTATCTATCTGAATTACCATATTTAAAAAAGGAGTTCGATCCGGGACACCCACCGGTTCGGTCGCATACAACCCCGATACTTTCCTGATCATTGTTCTTTCCATGCGGCTTAACCGTTTTATACCGTAGGCAATAAATATCTGCCGGTCACCGAGGTTCGACCCCAGCCCGATATATGCAGTATGTTTTAGTTTTGGTGTTGATTTAGCCCTTTTCACGGCATACCTCTATTTCGACCGAATCGATTACACCACGCACGGGCGGGTTATTCTTTCTCACACGTACATCAACGCGCCGGATCAAATCGAAATTATCCAGAATACCGTCCGCAATTCTATACCCCAGCGCCTCTATTAAGAAATATTTTTTTCCTTCTACAAGCTTTTTCATTACGGCGTATACTTTCTCGTAGTCTACGGTACTTTCGAGGTTATCTTCATACGCGGCGGTTTTAAAATCGCAATACATATCGATGTCGACCTCAAATCTGCCGCCGAGATTCTGTTCATCTTGAAACGCCCCATGATAGGCATAAAATACCGCATTCTTTATGCGAATAACATTTGTGTCGGGCATAAAATGTAATTTTTTATAAATATAAAAATCTTTAAGAAGATATTAAAAGATCGACGTTTTGTCAAATATTCATCGATACCGGATCAAACGTCAGTCCGTTTCGAAACCGGGCCCCGGATCGATACCGGGGATTTCCAATATGCCGAAATCGACAAACGCATTGGCAATACCGTTAATAACGAATTGAACGGAGATGACGGCAAGTATCAGACCGAATACTTTTGTAAGAATTTGCCTTCCCGTATCACCGAGATACCGGACAATTACCTTTGAATAGATCATTGAGTAGTAACAACTTATTGTCGTAATAAGTATCGCTAAAAAAACAAGCAATGTATGATACAACGTCGGCGCTTCGCTGGTTAATATCATGACGGTCGCAATCGAACCCGGTCCGCTTATGAACGGAATTGCAAGCGGTATAACCGAAATATCGTCGGTGATCTCTCCTTCCGGTTTCGTCCTTTCCTCGGATTCGCCGTTCCTTTTGCGAATCATCCCCATTGCAATGCCGAACAATATGAGCCCCCCCGCTATGCGAAACGCAGCAAGTGTAATCCCGAATAATTGAAAGATCACGCTGCCGAGTAATGCGAATATGAAGAACAACCCTGTAGAAATTTTTGTCGCCCGTTTCGCGATCATCTTTTTCCGTTGTTCCGAAGCGCGCGGCAATAACGACATAAATGCAAACGCAGTAGTGAGAGGATTTACGATTACAAAGATACCTGCAATTGTGATTAAAAGATATGACAGTGTGGTGCGGACAAGTTCAACAATATCCATTTTTTACCTCAATGATTGTTGTACAATGATGTTTAATATACATTAATTTCTGAATTGATTCCAGATACCCGTTTGAAATTTTAATTATAATACATTAATTTATACGAAGATCAAAAAGTTTCATTCATAAACAGATTACGGAATATGAATACTAAAGATTTACCACTTCCGCATCATTTCGACCCTGCAATGGTCGAAAAAGTTTGGAAAGTTGCATACGAAGAGAGAGCACGCGAGGCGCGAACATTTGCACAGGAACATTCGATTTCACCCGCTGCTCATGATACATATAAAATTTGCTTAATCGCCATCGATGTTCAGAATACATTCTGTACACCGGAATTCGAGCTATATGTGGGAGGACGGTCGGGAACCGGCGCCATCGACGATTGCAAGCGATTATGCGAATTTATTTACAAGAATATAAATCGCATCACACACATATCGCCTACCCTGGATACCCATCAGGCAATTCAAATTTTCCACTCCATTTTTTTAACGAACGATAAAGGCGAGCATCCCGATCCTTTCACGCTTGTCACCGAAAAAGATATCCGGGAAGGAAAATGGAAATTCAATCCGAACATTGCGGAGATCCTCGGAATAGATAACAACTATGGACAGCAACATCTATTACATTACACCGGCGAACTGGCCAAACGAGAAAAATACGATCTCACCGTATGGCCGTACCACGCAATGTTAGGCGGCATCGGGCATGCATTGGTATCATCCGTCGAGGAGGCAATATTTTTTCATTCGATTGCCCGCTATAGCCAGCCCGACTTTGTAACGAAGGGAAAAAATCCGTTTACCGAGCATTACTCTGCTTTGGGTCCCGAAATCCTGACAGACCAGGCCGGCAAAGAGATCGCTCAAAAAAACAACGCGTTTATCGATAAGTTGAAAAATTTCGATGCCGTAATCATAGCCGGCGAAGCAAAGAGCCACTGCGTCGCCTGGACTATCGATGATCTTCTCTCGTTCATCGGAACCGAGGACGAATCGCTTGC
>PWTU01000553.1 GCA_003562775.1 Ignavibacteriales bacterium | reverse complement strand
TGCGGGCGAGAGGATTTGAACCTCCATGGGTATGCCCCACTGGATCCTAAGTCCAGCGCGTCTGCCAGTTCCGCCACGCCCGCATGAATAATTGCCTGAAAAATATTATAGCCCCTTTTTGAATATACTTCAACTGTTATCAATTCAATGCCGCTTGCTCTGCCTGGAAAAAGGAACGTCGGTTTCTATGCAAACGCGAATGATGGGATCAAATTCCTCAAACCGTATAATAACCCCATAGTTTAGATCAGGGAATATTTGAGAAATTCGGAACCCGGTTGAAGCTCTCGTGGAATCGGTTATAATATAAGTATAGCAGACAGTAGGATACGCAAAGCTGGCGCCAGCCGCAGTAATGAAACTAATCCCTGGTTACTTTTTCTCTACCAATCGTTTTTTCAGCTCATCGCAGTCGAAGCATTAGTGGCAATAGAAACAAGGCTTCAGTTGTTTACTGTTACTGCAGGTTAATTATTATAACCGGGAGGTATATTAGATGGAACATTTTAGCAGAAATGACTTAGAACTGCTTCTAAAAGAAGGAGAGCAAAGGAAAAACTGTGTCTCAATATATATGCCCACAGAAAAAGGCAGGGAGAAAGCGAAGAATAACTCCACCCGTTTTAAATCATTGCTGGCTAAGGCAGAAGAAGCGATTGATCGGCGGAATCTGGACCCTGCATCAAAGAACAAGATCTTCGATCCCGCCAAACAATTGATATCCGACAGCTATTTCTGGGCTAACCAAGGCGAAGGGCTGGCTTGTTTTTTATCAGAAGGCTATTTTCGTTACTACCGGCTTCACCTTCGGTTCCCTGAAATGGCTGAGGTCAGGGATCGCTTTCACTTAAGGCCTTTGTTTGGACTATTGTTTTCGGACGGCCTGTTCTACGTGCTCGCTCTTTCCCAGAAAGATGCCAGTCTTTACCGCGCTGCCCCTGGTTATATTGAACCTGTGGATCTTAGTGAAACCCTGGTCAGGTTTGAAGCAGAATTTGAGGAAGATTCACCTGAAAATTACCTGCAATTTCATACCGGTTCTCCCAATACAGGTGACGGATCCCGCTCGGCAATCTATTTTGGCCATGGCGGAGAAGTTGATCGCATCGAGAAAGAAAAGACCTTGAATTATTTTCGCTTTATTGACCGGGAGATCCACCGGTATATAAATGAAAAATCAACACCGATAATCCTGGCCTGTGTTGATTCCCTGGCACCTCTTTACAGGGAAGCCAGCAAGTATCCCACGCTCAGCGATGATATTATCAAAGGTAATCCTGAAAACAGCAGCCTTAAAGAAATACATGAGAAAGCAATGGCCATTATCGAGCCCCTTTTTCAAAAAAGCGAACAGGCGGCGAAAGAAAAATATTTCGAGCTCAAGGGAACCGGGAAAACTTCAAATGAAATTGATGAAATACTTCCCGCTGCCATGCATGGCCGGATCAGCGATCTCTTCGTGGTCCTGGGGGCGCGCCAGTGGGGTCGTTATTACCCGGAAAATGAAGCGGTTGAGCTTACAGATGGAGCGCTGCAGGGAAGCGACGAGTTAATTGAACTTGCAGTTACCAATACCTATTTAAACAACGGCAATATGTTTGTTTTAGATGCTGAGAAGATGCCGGATCAAACCCCGGTGGCCGCCATATACCGCTGGTAACCGGGAAAAAAGAACATAATAAAGAAAGTGAAATAAAGAGAAGGATTGCAGCGGTGCCGGCGCAGTTCAGTATTCTTTATAAATCCTCAACCGGGCGGAAGATCTCCGGCCCGGTTTCTTTTTCTTTTCTAAATCAAGCTTGATGCTTCCTTCAATTAAGAACCGGTCGGATATTTTTGCGGTTTCAACCCTTTTAAGCCCTGTAAAAGCTTCTAAAAAGGGAAATCTTAAAACCTGGCAGGATTTCTTCTAATATTTACGAATATTCTAAGGTGTGAAAGGGGGTTTACGTCCTCTTGCTTAAAACAGCCTTAGTTGTTAAAGGAAAATCCGGCATCGATATATTCCGGTTTTTACAGCAGTGCGGGAAGATTGAGATCGTGGGCCTGGCCTGCGCGGACGAATGCCTGGAATTGTTGTCGGAAGATGAGCGAAAGAAGTTTTTTATTACGACGGATATCGAAAAAATTTCTGCCCTTCCTGAAGCGGAGATAATATTTAATACCACCGGCGATGCCATGATCCAGCAGCGCCTGTCGGAAAGCGCCGGCAGCCAGGTCCGCCTGGAAGAACTCACACCTCGATCGATTTTAAGCTCTATCATCGATTCGCGTGAACAATACATGGAGACCCGCCTGCTAAAGGGAGAACTGCTGGCCATTCTTAATTCGGTCCAGGATCCGATCGAGGTCGCTGACGCCAAAGGCGTGGTCAAGTATGTCAATCCCGCATTTACCAGGGTTACCGGTATCCCGGAGAGAGAGCGGGTCAATAAGAATATCTTCGATGTTTCGCCGCAGGGAGCCCTGGCCCAATCCCTGATTCAGCAAAAACCGGTTACCGGTTATCGTACTTACGTGGGCGGCTCAGATGCCGACGTTGTTTCCAATGCATCGCCGATCATCGTTGACGGCGAACTGTTCGGAGCCGTTGTCGTATTCCAGCCGGTCAGCGATATCCTCAAGCTGATGGACGAACTTAAGCACAGCAACACTATTATTGAAAACCTCTATGCACAGCTTGACCAGATCTCCGGCAGCCACTGGACTTTTGAAGGCTTGACCGGGCAGAGCAAACCTTTCAAGGCTGCAGTGGAGGCGGGGCGCAGGGCCGCCCGCAGCGATGCCCCTGTGTTGATCAGCGGCGAAAGCGGTTCCGGCAAAAGCCTTTTTGCCCAGGCAATTCATAACAGCAGTACGCGTAAAAACAGGCCTTTCATTATTTTTGACTGTTCAGCCGTACCCGACTCGCTCCAGGAACTGGAGCTATTCGGCTGCGAAAAAGGAGCTATGCCGGGTATCGTCCGAACCAGGTTGGGCCGGATTGAACTGGCTGGCGAAGGGATCCTCTTTTTGAAGGAAATAACTTCTCTTACCCCTTACCTGCAGAATAAAGTTCTTGAACTGCTCGAGAGCGGCAGCTTTAAAAGAATCGGCGGTGATCATCCAATCGCGTCGCAGGTGCGCCTCATTGTCTCAGCCGGTGACAACTTAAGACTGGCTTCGCTGAAAGGCTATTTTTCCGAGGAGCTCTACCGGCGCCTCTCCCAGCTTGAAATAGCCCTGCCGCCCCTGCGTAAGCGCCTTGATGATATCCCTCTCCTGGTAGAAGCCCTGATGGCAAGGCTGAACCGTAAACTGGGCAAGAATGTGATGGAAGTTTCTCCCAGAGCCCTGCAGGAGCTTTCCCAGTATGATTGGCCGGGCAACATCAGCGAACTGCGCAATGCTATCGAAAGAGCCATGGTGGTAACTGATGGGTCAGTGATCGAGTATCATCATCTTTCCCCTTATATCGGCAGGCTCAGCAGCAGGGAGGCTCCGGCAATCGATGATATCGTGCCGTTGGACAGGATGGAAGAGATGATGTTAAAGCTGGCTCTGACCCGCTACGGTGACAGCCTGGAAGGCAAGAAGAAAGCGGCCCAGGCCTTGAATATATCTCTGGCCACCCTGTATAATAAACTGAAGAAATACAGCAGTTGAAAAGAATATTAGATCCGGGAAAGGGGCAGATTACTTGAAACTTTACGAGTATATGGGCAAAGAATTATTTGCAGAATATGGCATTCCCACCCCTCGCGGGAAGGTGGCTTCCAGCGCCGCTGAAGCGGCGGCTGCGGCAGAAGAACTGGGCGAAGTGGTGATTAAGTCGCAGGTTCTCTCCGGCAAAAGAGGTAAATCGGGAGGGATTGCCTTTGCTACCGGCTCTGAGGAAGCGGAAAAAGAAGCAGGGCGCATATTGGAGCTGGAAGTCCAGGGCATGAAGGTGGAAAAGCTGCTGGTTGAAGAAAAGCTGGCTATCGAGCAGGAGCTCTACCTGGCTATAACAGTTGATAATGGAGCCCGCTGCCCCGTTATCCTGGCCTCCCTGGACGGGGGTATGGATGTCGAAGAGGTGCCCGAGGAAAGAATGATCCGCTGGCCTCTCGATATTAGCACAGGCCTTCAGCCATACATGATTCGTGAAATCTGCCGCCTGATGGGAGTAAGCGGAGAGATGAGCAAGCAGATGCTGAAACTGCTGCCAAAACTCTACAGACTGTTCAGGGAGCTTGATGCCGAACTGGTTGAAATTAACCCGCTCGCCTCTACTCCCGACGGCCTTGTTGCCGCTGACGCTAAGGTAACCATTGATGATGACGCCCTTTACAGGCACCCCGGGCTTCCGCGGATTTCTGAAAAAACCGCGCTGGAACTGAAAGCGGAAGAATTGAACCTGGCCTACGTCGAACTCGGCGGTGATATTGCCGTCATGGCCAACGGGGCCGGGATTACCATGGCTACACTCGACATGGTTCAGAATTTTGGCGGCACGCCGGCCAACTTCCTCGACTTTGGCGGCGGCGCCGGGGTGGAAAAAACCTCACAGGCGCTCGAGCTGCTGCTGGGCACTAATCCTAAAGCGATCCTGATCAACATATTCGGTGGCATCACAAGATGCGATGTAGTCGCCGACGCCTTTGTCAAGGTTAAAGAGCAGGGCTTTATTGATGTTCCCGTTTCCTTTCGCCTGGTTGGCACCAACGAAACCGAAGGGCGGGCTATATTGGAAAAGATCGGCATTAGCGCTTACGAAACGATGAGCGATGCCGTTAAGCATGCTGTCGAATTGGCTCGGGAAGCCTGATCTTACCCTCATATTTTAGGGTCAGGCGCTTTTTGAGTAACCGAAAGGAGCATTGAAAATATGTCTATTTATATAAATGAAGATACAAGGGTCCTGGTGCAGGGTATTACCGGCAACCAGGGTTCCTTTCATACCGCCCAGATGCTGGAGTATGGAACCAAAATAGTGGGCGGGGTTTCGCCAGGCAAGGCGGGGCAGCAGGTGGAAGGAGTTCCCGTTTTTGGCACGGTTTTCGAAGCGGTGGAGAAAGTTCAACCCCAGGCCAGTATTCTTTTCATTCCCGCTCCCTTTGCAAAAGATGCGGCTATGGAGGCGATTGATGCCGG
>PWTU01000498.1 GCA_003562775.1 Ignavibacteriales bacterium | reverse complement strand
TAGAGTGCCGTCCATCCGCTCCATACTTGAATCAGGAACCATCCCCCGAGAAATAGAAGCGCCGGAATATTAAAAACAGGAAATAAAATGATTAATGGAATAACGACCTGAATTCTTGCAAGCGGGTACAGGAAAAAATACCCTCCGAGGATGCCTGCAATTGCCCCGCTCGCACCAATTAATGGTACAGTAGATTCAATGTAAAAGAAACAATGAACGAGCGTAGCAACGATTCCGGTAATTAAATAAAATGACAAAAACCTTAAATGGCCGAATCGCGACTCTACGCTCCCCCCAAAAACCCAGAGATACAGCATATTGCCAAGCAGATGAAAAAGGCCGCCGTGTAGAAACAGCGAGGTGATAAGCGTGATAAAAATAGGGTAACCGGTCAGCGGAGATAAAAACGCAGCGTCCAATTCAGCCGGAATAACGGCAAATTGCCCGATAAAATTATCGATATCCTCCCCAAGCGAAAGTTGATATATAAAAACGATAACATTTAAGGTTATCAGTAGTGTCGTTATAAAAGGAATCCTGCCTTTATACACATTATCACGTATTGGAATCATAATAGAGCACCCAAAGATTTTCTCACAAACGACTGCGTATTGAATGATACAAAAATAATAAATATAATGCTTTCCAATGCGGTTACTTACAAATTGAATCATAAAAAATTTTTCATTACCTTCTAATATCGTACAATTTTCTTATCTATGACTTATGATTCATCCATTTCTGATTAAGGAGCACCTTCCCTATGGCAAAAATTAAAAAAAGATCCTGGGCTGAACCTTTTAAAATTAAAGTAGTCGAACCTCTGAAAATGACAACCCGTGAATATCGTCAAAACGCGATGAAAGAAGCGGGATACAATACTTTTTTATTGCATTCCGAAGACGTATATATCGATCTTCTGACCGACAGCGGCACCAACGCTATGAGTGATAATCAATGGGCAGGAATGATGCTGGGTGATGAAGCATACGCGGGCAGTAAGAATTATTACAATCTTGAAGAGAAGATGCAGGAATACTATGGTTATAAATACCTTGTTCCAACTCATCAGGGACGCGGTGCAGAGCATATCATTTCACAAATACTCATTAAACCCGGTATGTACGTTCCCGGCAATATGTATTTTACCACAACACGGTTACATCAGGAACTTGCGGGCGGCACCTTCGTCGATATCATAATTGATGAGGCACACGATCCTCAGAATCAACATCCCTTCAAAGGCAACATCGATTTGCAGAGAATGGAAGACTTAATTAATAAAGTCGGCGCCGATAAGATACCCTATCTCAGTATAGCAGGAACGGTAAACATGGCAGGCGGGCAACCATTTTCAATGGAAAATCTGAAACAAACCCGTGAGCTGTGTAACAAACACGGCATCCGTATAATCTTCGACGCAACCCGCGCTGTGGAGAATGCATATTTCATCAAAGTTCGTGAAAAAGGATATGAAGATAAAACGATTGCGGAAATTCTAAAAGAAATGTGTTCATACACCGACGGCGCAACGGTGAGTGCAAAAAAAGATTTGTATGTAAACATCGGAGGATTTCTCGCAACGAACGAGTTTGAGGTGTTCGAAGAAGCGCGAAACATGGTCGTCGTGTACGAGGGCTTGCACACATACGGCGGTATTGCAGGACGCGATATGGAAGCAATGGCACGCGGTATCGAAGAAATGGTGCAATATGATCAGATACGTGCAAGAATCGGCCAGGTAGAATATGTCGGAGCGAATCTGCTCAATTATGACATCCCTATAGTCGAACCGGTCGGCGGACACGCAATCTTCCTTGATGCAAAAAAGTTTTATTCGCATATCAAACAGGTTGAATTCCCCGCTCAAACACTCGCTACGGAAATTTACATCGATTCTGGTGTTCGTTCGATGGAGCGGGGCATCGTATCGGCAGGGAGAAATAAAGAGACCGGAGATCATTATTACCCGAAACTCGAGCTTGTCCGTTTAACTTTTCCCCGACGGGTCTATACGCAGGCACACTGCGATGTTATGATAGAATCTATCGTGGAAACGTTTGAAAATCGAGACAAGGTGAAAGGATTGAAAATGGTATATGAACCGAAATATCTGCGGTTCTTCCAGGCACGGTTCGAACGCTTGTAAATTCATTCATCTATTTCAGACCTGACAGGTTTTGGAAA
Organism: Ignavibacteriales bacterium; assembly: GCA_003562775.1. GTDB lineage: Bacteria > Bacteroidota > Ignavibacteria > T3Sed10-11 > T3Sed10-11 > T3Sed10-11. Next base: position 2,949 of record PWTU01000498.1, on the reverse strand, counting down.
CCTGTCAGGTCTATTCATTTGCTAGCCAAAAAACAAATTCGTTACAAATACGGCGGTGATGATTCCCACAAAATCAGCAGTTAATCCGCCCGGCACTGCGTGACGCGTACGGTAGACACCGACAGACCCGAAGTAAACCGCCATAACATAAAATGTTGTCTCGGTGCTTCCCATCATAACCGACGCCATTCTCCCGATTAATGAATCCGGTCCGTGCGTCGTAACCAATTCCGACATCACACCAAGCGCCCCGCTGCCGGAGAGCGGACGCAGAATCGCAAGCGGTAAAACCTCCGGATCCATACCAATCAAATTGGTAATCGGACCAACCAGCGATCCGAGCATTTCCATCGCCCCGCCTGCCCGAAATATACCAATTGCAACGAGCATTGCAACTAAATATGGAATAATACGGACTGCTACCTGAAATCCTTCTTTTGCACCCTCGACAAACACTTCATAGATCTTTATACCTTTTAATGCCGCATATATCATTACAAAAACTATCAGCGCAGGTATCGCGGCAATCGAAATAACTTGTAATACGTTCATCATAATGGTAATCCTCAATCAAGTTGTTTACGATAAGCAGGGAGTCGTTGCAGCAGTTTGACTGCCGTTATTCCTGCAATTGTAGCGGTGGCCGTTGCCAGAATCATCGGCACAATGACTTCCGTCGGGTTGGCGCTCCCCGCCGACGCACGAATTGCAATTACTGTTGCCGGTATCAACTGTACGCTGCTCGTATTGATAACAAGAAACGTTACCATCGCATCGGTTGCCGTGCCTACTTTCTTATTAAGCTTATTTAATTCTTCCATTGCCTTCAATCCCAGCGGTGTAGCGGCGTTTGCAAGTCCAAGCATATTAGCAGAAATGTTTAATATCATAGCGCCCATTGCCGGGTGATCTGCCGGCACATCCGGGAAAAGCCGGGTCATAATCGGTTTCAATCCTGCTGCGATCGCCTGAACAAGTCCCGCTTCTTCAGCAACTTTCATAACTCCAAGCCAGAGCGCCATAATACCGATTAATCCGATTGCGATAGTCACGGCGGTCGAAGCATAGGCAACAATGCCGTCGTTTGTAACGCGCTGCAAACCGGCAAAACGCAGAGGATCCGGTATGAACTCGGCATGATATTCACCGGCTCCGACTTCTCCTGTGATCCTGATTGAGCCGGCTAACATACCATCGTCGGTTGTTTGCGCTTCTGCCATTTCTTTCCAAATATCGGGGAAATCTTCATGGACGGGAATCCGTGCAATTGCTTTTGCGGAGGATGAAAACGTTAATTGTACCGGAAATGTAACCGATCGGTCGTCGCGCGAGTCAATCCCGTAGAAGGTTTTCAGGTATGCAATATTAACTGAAATCTCTCCTCCGGTTTCTTTACCCGCTGCAGGTTCAGTGTCCACGTCCAGCATGAGCAAAACCTCGACCGGTTCGTCATTACGATATTTATCTGTTATCAGGTCTGTAATATCGGTTGATAATGCCGCAATAATACCGGCAAGAATCAACCCGAGCCAGATATAATTTAGCATAGATATTTGTTACGATTAATGAATAGATAGGTTGCTTAGTTAGAAATTTTGTAGCCAATTAGAGTAAACCCCGCTCGGCAAAGCTTGTATATGTATTTCCTGCGATGATCACATGATCATATACCGGAATTCCAACTATCTTCCCCGTCTCAACCAGTTGTCGCGTGATCATTTTATCTTCGTTGCTCGGATCGGGATTTCCGCTCGGGTGGTTATGCACCAGAATGATTGATGCCGCGAGTCCGTCGATGGCAGCTTTAAACACTTCACGGGGATGTACGATGCTTGCATTCAGATTTCCCTCGGAAATTCGAACTTGTTTTTGAATGACATTTGCGCTATTGAGCAGCAACAACTCAAAAACTTCGCGTTTAAGATGTGCGAGATGCGGCTGCATAAATGATGCAACATCTTCAGGGCTATTCACCTCCACCCGTTCAACTTTCTTTACCCGTGCAAGCCGCCTTCCTATTTCAAATGCTGCGACGATTTCAGCGGATCGGGCTTTACCGAGACCGCGGTTGCGCGCAAGTTCATCGACCGAAAGCGTCGATAATTCGGATAAGCTTTTATGTTCGGCGATGAGCCGTTTTGCGAGATCGACTGCAGTAACTTTACCGCTGCCCGACCCGATAATTAATGCAAGCAGTTCGGCATCGCTGAGCGCTGCCGGTCCGTGCAGCAGCAGCTTCTCCCGCGGGCGATCATCGACCGGCCAATCTTTGATTGTAGTATGGTAATAAGATGCTTCTTTGATTGCATCCAGCTTCTTCATATATCAATCCGTTTTTGTGTCACAAATCGATTATGAAAACAGGCGCAGCGCTTCCCGATACTTTTCTGCGGTTTTTTCCACGATCTCATCCGGCAGCGGCGGAGGCGGCGGCTGTTTGTTCCATTCGAGAGATTCGAGATAATCGCGGAGAAACTGCTTATCGAAACTTTTCTGTGACACTCCCGGGCGATAATCATCCTTCGGCCAAAAACGGGATGAGTCGGGAGTCAGCAACTCATCGATGAGGATGACGTCATCATTGTAGATACCGAATTCCATTTTGGTGTCGGCAATAATAATGCCCCGCTTCTCCGCTTCGGCAACCGTGCGCTTATATATTTGAATGCTCAGCGACCGTAACCTCTCCGCGAGTTCGCCGCCGATAATCCCTGCAGCTTTATCGAATGAAATATTTTCGTCGTGTCCTTCCTGCGCCTTTGTTGCCGGAGTAAATATCGGTTCGGGCAGCCGTTCGGATTCACGGAGATTCGGCGGTAGCTTGATGCCGCATACTGTTCCGGTCGTTTTATATTCTTTCCACCCCGAGCCGGTGATATAACCTCGAACGACGCATTCAATCGGAATGGTTTTTGCTTTTTTAACAAGCATACTCCGGCCTTCAAGCTG
>PWTU01000209.1 GCA_003562775.1 Ignavibacteriales bacterium | reverse complement strand
TTGTGAAACGTTTTAAACTTGATAGTGCCGATGCTCATCAAACACGGCGGACTGGTTTGACAGAGCGTAAGAAAAGCCGGAAGCAGGAGGAGAAATCCAGATCTGCCGTTCGGGAAAATGGCTACCTTGTAGAAGTTGATTGATAGCGAAATAGTATAATAAAGGAATACCGTAATGGCAAACGTGAAAGTAAGTAAAGATGTCAATCATGCGTCCGGTAATGATGAGTTGCTGCAACTGGTAAGTTTCAAGATAGGAGAGGAAGAGTTTGGCGTGGATATCCTGAAAGTTCAGGAGATCAACCGAATGGTTGAAATAACCTCTGTGCCGAATACGCCGTTGCATGTAGAAGGTATTATTAACCTTCGCGGGAAAGTAATTCCGGTGATAGATCTGCGGACTCGGTTTGGTATACCGAAACGGGATCATGACAAGAATACGCGTATCATAGTCGTTGAACTTGGAGGAAGAATCATCGGATTTGTAGTGGATGCAGTGAGTGAAGTATTACGTATACCGAAAAGCGTGACTGAACCGCCGCCGCCGGTCGTTGCGGGAATAGAAGCGGATTATATAACGGCAGTTGGAAAACTTGAAGATCGCATGCTCATATTGCTTGATCTCGAGAAGGTTTTAGGTCAAGAATAGATGAAAATAATGCTTAATGATTTTATTTAAGCATATGTATAAATAACCGACAATAAGATATAACATGTTATTTGCATGTATATCAGGACTGACAATAACTACAAAAAGGAGTAAATAAATGGCTGAAAAACTATTAAAGTATTACGAAGAGGCCACAAAGCTTGGTGGCATGAAAGCCACAATGCGGCTTGCGATTATAACAAAAATCTCAAGTACAAAAGCTAGTAACGAGCCAGACTCGCCTGAAAATATACAGATATTTGAGAATGCGATGTCGGAAATTAGAAAAGAATTTAAATAAAAAAGGAGATAAATAATGGCTACAATTGTAAAGAATGAGATCAAATATAATCATACTTTTGACGCGAAAACCAAAAGACACTATGTTAATGGTTTACAGTCGGTGCTTCATTGTCATCATTATATGACGTTGTACCTACAACTTGCTTTGGATGCCAATGAAACGGAACTATTAAAGGACTGCGCCAGAGATAGTTTTCGCCAGATTTTAGACAACTATTCTGTCGGAAATCCCGAAATCGGTACCATTAAGGAAAAGATTGAAATCGGATGCCAATATTACGCATTATTAGGACTTGGTAAAATGGTTGTAAAATTCTTGGGAAGTGAGAGTGGTGAAGTTGAGCTGCTTTCCTCTCATACAGATGAAGGTTGGAAAAGGAAATGGGGTCAAAACGATAAACCTGTGAATTATGTCACTGCCGGGTATATTGAGGCGATGTTTGAATCCGTTTTAAATCTTTCACCAAAATCATTTACAGCAATTGAAACCCAGAGCATCGTCATGGGCGCTGATAAATCAGTATTTAAATTAGTAAGGAGGTAAATAATGGCTATAGACAGAACAAAAATAATCGAGCAGATGTCGCAGATTAAAGTGCTTCCTGATGATAATGGTATCATTGAAGGATTCAATGTACTTGTAAACCAACTACCGACAACTTTTTGGAATTCGTTTGCGGAAAGACTAACAAGCAAAGCCACGGAGGATATGCTCCCGGCAAAAGAATATCTGCTTTATAATGCCGCACATGAGTGCGGTTATCATACCGGCTACGGTATCATTACATCGGATGAATGGAATGCTGTGGTGAAACCTATGGTGGAGAAAGTTCCCGAGGATATTCTACACGGCGCATATGCTGTTTTTACAGCGTGGGGATGGGCAAATTCGGAAATTTCTGAGCTTATTCCGGGTGAAAAAATGATAGTGCGAGCATATGATTATTACGAATCCGATGTCATTAAATTTGGTGTTTCCAATAAATTAAGTGCCTATATGATAACGGGAGTAAGCGCTGCTTTTATGGAGTTGGCCTATGCAGGTGAATACGATCCTAAAGGCAAGGCAATAGGTACATTCAAATGTAAACAGACAAAGGGAATAGAATGTGGCGATTCATATGCGGAATTTGTTGTTACTAAAGCATAAGAAGATCATTTAGGCTGGACGGGGGATGTAATTAATACAATCCCCCGTTTCCCTACTCGTATTAAATTATAACGTGAAGAAATGTGTTTATCTAAATAGTGCAGCCACCAGTTTCCCAAAACCTGAGCGTGTGCTTCAGAGAGTAATTTCTTTTATCCAAAAACCTCCGTTTCATCAGGCACGCGCCGGACTTGAGGATGAAACGGTGAATATTGTATCAGATTGTAGGAAAGAATTAGCAGTATTATTTAATGTACCGGAACCTGACCGGCTTATCTTTACCTCCGGTGCTACAGAGTCACTAAACTTAGCTTTCCGGGGCTTACCTCTTGCAGGAAAACATATCATTACTACCGTGGTTGAGCACAACTCCGTGCTTCGACCCTTGAAAACGATGGAGCGTGATGGTCTGATAGAACTTGATACCGTTGCGTGTGACACAAATGGATTAGTACCACCCGAAAGCATCGAAAACGCAATAAAACCTGATACCTTTGCCATTGTTGTCAATCATTGTTCCAATGTAACGGGAATGATCAATGATATTGGAGCGATCGGGCAATTAACAAAACAAAAGAATATAACTTTTATTGTAGATGCATCGCAGAGTGCGGGAGTTTACCCCATTGATGTTGAACAGATGAATATTGACATACTGGTATTCACGGGACATAAATCTTTATTTGGCCTGCAAGGAATCGGAGGTGCGTACATACGGGAAGGTATCAATTTAAAACCATTAAAAATCGGTGGAACGGGTGTTCGAAGCGACTATTTGTTCCAACCGGAAACGGTCCCGATGTTCTTCGAAGCCGGCACCTTGAATCTTCCCGGAATTGTTTCATTGAATGAAGGAGTAAGATATATTCGAGAAAAAGGAATGACTAACATCCGAAAACGAAAAGAAGAAATAGTCTTACGGTTGATGGAGAGTCTTTCACAATACGAAGAAGTTCTCCTTTACCCTGAAAAAAGTCACCGCACTTCTCTTTTCAGCTTTAACGTAGCCGGGATGGAGGCTGCAGATATTGGTTATATGTTGGAGAACAATTTCGGTATTATCACAAGATCCGGTCTGCACTGCGCGCCGCTCATCCATAAATATATCGGTACATTCACTGAAGGTTCTCTGCGTGTTAGTCCGTCCAGTTTTACCACAGACAAAGAAATAAAATATTTTATTAGCGCTATTGATCAGATAGTAAAAAAAGTTGAATCAAAATGAAAGTGAATGAAGTAAAACATGTAGAAGATTGTTTTGACGGTTCTCTCATAAAAGAATTATTATTGTCGGAAGGAATAACAAAAGAATTGATATATAAACTGGGTAGTAAAGGGGATGTTCAGTATTTTGCTCATTTTGCAAGACCTTTTTTTAAAATTCGGGTCGCCGGTTTATATGATATGAAAGGAATCGAAGGAAATAAGTCTATGCGGGTTCATTTAAAGGAACCGGGAAATTTTACACTCGACAATTTAATTGAGCTGATCAATGGACAAAGTAAAACAACATAATATGATGATATTGTATAATTAAATCCGGCATATAATATTCTCACGTCTTGGTGTTCTTCTCGAACATATCAACACCTTTTCCATTATGAATGGATACTACTATCTGCCAATTGCGCAATAATAACCATCATGGAGTAAGTATATACCCGTAATTTCAAATTTATATTGGCGATTTATCTGCTCGATAACGATAAACATAATAGGAAAATCATAATTATATATATTTGTGTAGACATATGGTTCACATCGGAGAAATTGGCATATTTATTGATAAATATAGAAATGATACAGTTATGTCTTATCAGATAGTAGCTGGAAAGGAGAATATTTAAATGAAAATCTGGTCTAAACTCAATATAAATCAGAAGCTATTATTGTTAATATCAATTGCTGTTTCTCTCTTGATCATTGCCACCGTAGGGTATTCCCTTTACAGGTTTAATGATTATGCATTAGAAGAGGCTAATAGTACAGCGCTCATCGCAATGGAAGCGTTAAATGATAGAATGAATTCATATGCAAAACATGCAAAAGAGAATGCCGGCTTTTTAGCCGCGCATCCGGCGATTGTTAATTCGGTAATCAGTGCAAATAACACGCAGTTACGTACCGTCGTGGATAGACTATCCCGGGAAGTATCATTTGATATGTTGACTGTCACCGATGCGATCGGAGTTGTTTTAGCACGATCGCACGACCAGGGACGATTCGGAGATAATATTCGAAGCATGGCAGGCGTGCAGCAGGCGTTAAACGGCAGGGCAACAACGGCCATTGAAACCGATGAAGAAATAAAACTTTCGGTTTGTTCGGGTATCTCAATTGAAGACAATAATCGTACAATTATAGGAAGTTTGCTCCTCTGTTATTCTCTCGAAAAGACAGAAATACTCGATGATTTAAAAGAGATTGTAACTGCGGACTTAACCTTGTTTCAGGCCGATGTGCGTGTTAATACCACAATCGTACAGGATGGTAACCGACTTATCGGTACGACCCTCGATCCGTATATAGCTAATCTTGTACTTCATCAAAATCAGAGATATCTCGGAAGAGCAGATATCCTGGGAGTCCCATATGTAACATCGTACATGCCAATGCAAGGTCGTGATAGTCGAACTATCGGTGTCATTTTTGCCGGTATACCGATCCAACAAATTCGTGATGCACAAATGGGTATTATATGGTTTGTGGTCGTTCTATCCGTTGTCGCTATTGGATTATTCATATTTTTAATAAAATTGAGTTTAAGTAAAATGGTGTTCACGCCGATCCATGCCATTAAGCAGAATATGGATAATGCGGATTTGAATACGCAATTCAATTCAACAAAACAGGATGAGATCGGTGAGTTAACCCGATCATTCGATGCATTCGTAACCTCAATTAGAAATATCTTAATGCAGGTTTTGGAGTCATCCACATCGGTGAGCAGCGCCAGCACCGAGATATCATCCAGCACCGAGCAAATGGCAGCGGGAGCACAGGAGCAAACATCCCAGGCGGGTGAAGTTGCGAGCGCCGTTGAAGAG
>PWTU01000200.1 GCA_003562775.1 Ignavibacteriales bacterium | reverse complement strand
GGTTCATATTATACCGGTAGGACAAATGATCTGACAAGAAGAATATCTGAACATGAATGGGGCATCGGTAGTCAGTATACAATGAAACGTCGTCCAATTAAATTAGAATATTCTTATAGATTTTCAAATGAGAGTGATGCCTATCGCGCTGAACGACAAATAAAAGGTTGGAGACGGGAGAAAAAAGAAGCATTGATTAATGGTGATTTTGAATTGTTAATTGAGTTATCGAAAGGGAAAAGCCAGAAGTGAGTATAAATCGATATGGTTCCCTCGCTCCATCCTTCGACAAGCTCAGGATGAACGCTTTCGCACACGTGGATACAGTTGATTAACGAAACACGAAACAAAAAACACAAAACCCAAAACAGGAAACACAAGACATGAAACTCCAGATGGTAGACTTACTTACACAATACGATTCAATCAAAGATGAAATTGACAACGCAGTACTGAACGTTATCCGGTCGGGACAGTTTATTCTTGGGAAAGAGGTAAAGCAGCTCGAGGATGAAATAACAAAATATTTAAACTGTAAACATGCCGTCGGGTGTGCATCGGGAACCGATGCATTGCAGATTGCCCTGATGGCATTGAATATTGGTCCCGGCGATGAGGTGATAACCACTTCATTTACATTTGTTGCAACCGCCGAAACCATTGCATTACTCGGTGCGAAGCCCGTTTATGTCGATATACGTGAACGCGATTTTAACATCGATCCGGGAAAAATCGAAGATGCAATTACCGAAAGAACAAAGGCAATTATTCCCGTGCATTTATACGGACATCCTGCTCCGATGGATGAGATTATGGCAATTGCCGGAAAACACAATATACCGGTTATCGAAGACACAGCTCAGGCAATCGGTGCCGGGTACAATGGCGTAAAAGTGGGAACTATCGGCGCCTTTGGGTGCATAAGTTTTTTCCCGAGTAAAAATCTCGGTGCGTACGGGGACGGCGGTATGATTATTACCAATGATGATGCGCTTGCGGAAAAAGTCAGAATGATAACTAATCATGGCTCGCGTCAACGATATTACCATTCCGAGATAGGCGTCAACAGCCGTCTCGATACAGTGCAGGCAGCAATTTTACTTGTTAAACTGAAATATCTTGACGGATGGAACGAAAACCGGCGCGCCGCAGCCGAGCGGTATTCTGCTTTATTACAGGATCTTCCGGTTAAAACCCCCATTGAATTACCCGGAAATTATCACATTTATCACCAGTACACCATCCGTTGTGAAAAACGGGATGCTTTTGCCGGATATCTTAAAGAAAAGAATATTCCTCATGCAATTTATTATCCGATACCGCTGCACCTTCAGGAGGCATATTCATATCTTGGTTACACAAAGGGAGACTTTCCGGTAACGGAAAAACTGACCGAGAAGGTCCTCTCACTGCCTATGCACCCGGAGTTAACTGATGAACAGCAGATTTCCATAACAAATGTAATAAAAGAGTTTTATTCGAAAGTCAATGCTTAATTATTAACTTTGAACTATTAATTAATTCATGGAAAACGTTCTCGTAATAATCCCCACATTTAATGAAGCGGATAATATCCGGGAGCTCGTTACATCGGTGCTTGCAGTCCGTGAAACGATTGAAGTCCTGGTTGTAGACGACAATTCGCCGGATAAGACCTGGGAAATTGTAGAAGAAATGAAGAAAGAAACATCCAGAGTTCATCTAATTCGTCGCGAAGGGAAGCTCGGGCTCGGTACGGCATATGTGGAGGGTTTTAAGTTTGCACTTGATCACGGATTCGATTTTGTGTTTCAGATGGATGCCGATTTTTCTCATAATCCGAAAAATATTCCCGATTTTTTCGAGAAAATTAAAGATTGCGATCTTGTGATCGGTTCACGATATAAAAACGGTGTTCGTGTTCTCAATTGGCCTATAAGAAGGCTCCTCCTGAGTTTTATGGCAAACGTATATACCCGTGTCATTACCGGCATGCCGGTTTATGACGCGACGGGGGGATATAAATGTATCCGGAAGGAAGTGCTTGCATCGCTGGATATGAATAGAATCAAATCCAACGGTTATGCATTCCAGATTGAAGTAAATTTTAAAACGTATAAGAAAGGATTCCGGGTCGCTGAAATTCCGATAGTTTTCGAAGACAGGCGGGTCGGCATTTCAAAGATGTCGAAACGAATTATTCTGGAAGCGATCGTTCGGGTATGGAGTCTCCGTATTCGCAGTATATTCGGGTTGCTTTGATTATGCGATGTTCCGTTATCATAGTAAATTTTAATGTGAAGGATTTCCTTGCACATGCATTGCGTACGATACAGAAAAGCATCGATTTTGCAACGCAAAAGCGCCCGGAGTTGAAAACGGAAATATTTGTTGTCGATAATGCATCGGACGACGGCAGTATCGACATGATGCGGTCGCATTTCCCCGAGGTAAACACGATCGAGAACAAAAAGAATCTCGGTTTTGCCCGCGCTAATAATATAGCGCTTGATCGATCGAGCGGCGATTACATACTTCTGATAAATCCCGATACACTTGTGCAGGAGGATACGGTCGATGTGATGATCACGGCATTTGAGAACGATCCTGAAATCGGTATGGCCGGATGCAAGATACTCAATCCCGACGGGACGCTGCAGCTTGCCTGCCGTCGCGGTTTTCCGACGCCTTGGGTAGCGTTTACGAAAATTTCCGGTTTGAGTGCGATATTTCCGAAAACCAAATTATTCGGAAAATATAACGTTACCTATCGGGATCCCGATCAGAATTATGATGTTGATGCAATCAGCGGCTCGTTTATGATGATCCGTCGCGATGTGTATGAAAAAGTAGGCGGATTGGATGAATCATTTTTTATGTACGGTGAAGATCTCGACTGGTGTTATCGTATACAATCGGCGGGATGGAAAATCCGTTATATCACAGATACGCAGATAATTCATTATAAAGGTGAAAGCACCCGCAGAAGCGATATCGATGAGATTCGAACTTTCTATAAAGCAATGTCGGTATTTGTTGAGAAAAATATTTCCCGCTCATCAATAGTAAAAGGTTTGCTCAACGCAACGATATGGATGCGGGCGTTGCTTGCCTGGGGGAATCGGTCTATGTATGGAATTGTACCGGCGGCAGTCGATTTTATCGCGGTTAATATGACAATGGTTGCTGCCGAGTATTTGTGGCTCGGGCGGGTATTTCATTTTCCCGGTTATGCGTATCCGACGATATTGATTGTGCCTGCCTTGATATTGATATCCGCAATAGCCATGCTTGGCGGTTATTCGCGGCATCGACTATCGGTATCACGGTCGTTTATCGGCGTTGTTATCACTTTTGTGCTTATATCGGCAATTACGTTTTTTTTCAAAGATTATGCTTTCAGCAGAATGGTGGTAGTTATTTCAGGCGCATTGTCGCTGGTACTGATACCCGGTTGGCGCTTGCTTATCCGTCTGTTCGGGGGAGTGCCGGGTATGGGCGGGTTGTTTAGATTATCACCGAGACGAACGGTAATAGTCGGAATCAACGCCTTAACACCTGAAATAATAAAGAAACTGCGCAAACGGATTCAGGACAGCTATCACATAGTAGGGATCATCGATACGACCCGGCAACGGATTGGCGAATCTGTAACCGGTATCCCGGTTATCGGCAGCATAAAGAATATCGGTAAAGTCGTTCAGGAGCATCGTGTTAGCGACGTAATTTTTCTGCCGGAAACTATAAGCTACGGTGAAATTTTATCGGTGATATCAAAAAGCAATGACCGGTCCGTCAATTACAAATTAATTCCGACCGATATGGAGGTTGTTATCGGTAAAGGTACAATCGATCAGCTCGATGAAGTACCGCTGATTGAAATTGAATATAATATTAACAGACAGATAAATCAGATCACCAAGCGGGTTTTTGATTTCGTTTTGGGTATGATATTTTTGTTATCTATTTATCCTTTTCGTACATTATTAATCGGGCGGCATAAACGTAATACCGGTAATTGGGTCGATCAACTACCGAAAATTGTTTCGGGTTCCTTGAGCTTTGTCGGCCCGCCGGCAGACACGATCGGCCCGAACGGGACGTTCCTGGGTAAACCCGGATTGACGGGATTAGTGCAGTTACAGCGCGGCAACGAACTGGAACCGTCCGATATGCATAATTACAATATTTACTATGCAAAAAATCAATCGTTTTTCATGGATATTGAGATTTTATTGAAAAACTGTATTTTGCAATTGACATCCAAAAAATCATAGGAGATGCCGATGGCGAAAATTGTCCTCGATTTTGAAAAACCGGTCTATGAACTTGAGCAAAAAATTCGGGAAATGAGAAAATATGAAGGGAACGTAGATATATCGGGTGAAATAAACAGATTGGAGAAAAAAGTAGAACAGCTCAGGGAATCTGTATATTCGAATTTGACGAGATGGCAGCGCGTTCAGATAGCACGTCATCCTGAGCGTCCGTATACACTCGATTATATAGAGCGGATTATGGTAGATTTTGTAGAATTGCACGGTGACAGAAGATTAGGCGATGATAAAGCGCTTGTCGGCGGTTTTGCGCGTCTGGAAGGGAAGACCGTAATGGTCATCGGGCAGCAGAAAGGGCGCGATACAAAATCCAACGTCTACCGGAATTTCGGGATGATGAATCCGGAAGGATACCGGAAAGCATTACGTTTGGTGAAGCTTGCAGAAAAATTTAATCGCCCCGTTATCACTATGCTCGATACGCCGGGGGCATTTCCTGGTATAGAAGCGGAGGAGCGTGGACAGGCGGAAGCGATTGCCCGCAATCTCTTTGAAATGTCAAAGCTTAAAGTTCCGGTACTCGTTGTGATTATCGGTGAAGGTGCATCCGGCGGCGCATTGGGAATCGGGGTCGGCGATCGAATACTTATGATGGAAAATGCTTGGTATTCGGTAATCTCACCCGAATCTTGTTCGAGTATTCTCTGGCGAAGCTGGGATTACAAGGAACAGGCAGCCGAAGCATTGCGGTTAACGGCGCCGGATCTGGTCGAGCAGAAAATTGTCGACCGGATCATAAAGGAACCTCTCGGCGGTGCGCACAGAAATCCGCAGGAAGCAGCTATGATATTAAAGAATGTTTTAATCGAAGAGCTGAAATTACTTGCAAAGCTAAAACCTGAGAAGCTTGTCGAGCG
>PWTU01000277.1 GCA_003562775.1 Ignavibacteriales bacterium | reverse complement strand
TATTTTCTTTCCGAGAAAGAATTCATAATATCACTCCGGGGTGCTTTCTCGGTATCCCGGCCAACCGCCATGGGAATGATTGCCCGTGTGAAATATCGTCTCATCTTTACAATCCTCACCGGTCATTCTTTCTAACGGTAATTTCCGCATCCACTACTTCCCGTGCGCCCGGTACGCTTATAAGAGAATGACCGCTCAAACTTCTCTCATCACCCGCCGGGACCGTCAGTATATTTGTCGTTGTCGAATCGATCACCGTCCCGCCGGAACCGAGATAGGTAATCTCTGCTTTTACCGATGTATCCCTGTCTGTATTATTTCGCAACTGCAGCCGGTATGCATACCGCCACCACATATCGGTTTGTACCGATACCCAATACTCAAAATCGATTATCTCAATTTCACCGTTATACTCTTTGCCGGATTCGTTATGGGCGGGACGCTGCTGACCGATAGTAATGAAAAGATAGACTAATATCGCTATAACCACCGCACTGATCCACAGCAAATACCATAGAGTGAAGCGGGAAGATTTCGCTGTCATTCGTATAATTTCCCCGTGATTTGTAAAATATTAATCGATGTTATGCACACTAAATTCAGCATCCGAACAACCACATTATTATAAAAGACAGAACCACAAATCCTATAACAAATACGAACGAATTAAATGCCCTCTGAAACTGCCTCCCTTCGGGTGTCATTTCGTTCAGTCCTCCCGACGTTCCTATAATGTGATTGAAGTCGCCCATTTCCGGTTGGGGTTTTTTCGGAGTTCGGTCTTTTTCGGTTGTTCTCATCGTACGGGTGGAGCGGGATCTTATCTTCACCGGTCTGGATGGCAACGAGCTTCTGTACCGCCTTCGGCGTATCTGGTGGTTGGACATATTCTATCCGATATTTTAATCAAAGGAATAAAGATTCCGCAATACCGCATCCACGGTCAATATAGTATTCACAATATTTCCTCCCATCCATCCCTGAATTTCCATAAACGAACATCAAGCAATTCCGGTTTCCATTCAGACGGATGGGGCACAAGTGCAACATAGGTATTTGAGTCACAATGGCTTGCCGGTAAACTCAATCAACTCACTCCTCCCTCCGCAGAAGTTCGATATATTTAAGTCCGCTGCCGGTATTATATACCAGCACCGACTCCCCTTCCTTTATCTCATCACGCTCTTTCATATCGCAGACTGCCTGCATCGCTGCCGCTCCTTCGGGGCAGAAGATTAGTCCCTCCTCACGCGCATAATACCGCATTGCATCTTTGATTTTATCCTCAGACACTTCAACAGCGCTCCCCCTGCTTTTTTTTAGTATACCGAGCAGCAGACGATCCGCGAATGGTTTCGGCACACGAAGTCCGCTTGCGATGGTTTGGAATCCCCACGCCGGGTTATAAGGCTCACAGGTTTCGGCATTTCTCCGCCATGCTCTGACAAGCGGCGGGCAACCGGACGATTGCACCGCAATCATGCGGGGACGTTTCTCATCTATCCATCCCATCGTCTCCATTTCCTCAAATGCTTTCCACATTCCGGCGAGACCGGTTCCACCGCCGGTCGGATAAACAATTACGTCGGGAAGCACCCGGTTAAATTGTTCTGCAACTTCATATCCCATAATTTTTTTCCCCTCGACGCGACACGGTTCCTTCATAGTCGAACAATCGTACCATCCGGATTCCACTACCCCCTTTTTGATCACTGCACCCGCATCATGAATAAGTCCGTCAATGAGGTAAAGATGGTCCGTATATTGTCTGATTTCGGCAATGTTTATTTCCGGCGTATCGCGCGGTACGACCAATACGGATTCCATTCCTGCTCTCGCTGCATAAGCCGCAAGCGCACCGCCTGCATTTCCCGCCGAAGGGGCAGCAACCGTGTGCGCTCCGAATTCTTTCGCTTTAGAAACGGCAACGGTCATGCCGCGCGATTTAAACGAGCCGGTCGGCAGCATACTTTCATCTTTCACATACAGATGCGGGAGTCCGATCTTGCGGCCGGTTTTTTCAAAATGGAGTACCGGCGTCATCGACTCGCCCAGAGTTACGATATTTTTCTCATGTTGTACCGGCAGAACTTCACGGAAGCGCCACAATGACACCCCCCTTTGTTTCACACGTGCAGGAGAAAGCGTTCGGGATGCTTTACTTAGGTCATAACTGACGAAAAGAGCGCCTCCACATGATTCGCATACAAAACGGGGTGTGTGATAGGGGAATTCCGCACTACAAAGAGAACATTCGAGATGGGACAGATAGGTTTGCATTTAAAAAAGTCCATATTAATTAATGTGTCATTAAGACTCATATAGTGAACAAAATAGAATATCCCGTTGATAGTTTCAATACTGAAAAATATTCTCTTGAATTTTAAACTCACCCTCCAGTAATGATCCACCCAGTAACTTACGAACGCCGTATCACCTGAAAACGATTTATATTCTACCGAACGGTATCCCCGAGGAGGGCGAATTTTCGGAAGACGCCGCCGAACGTCATCATTGAATACTCGCGCTTGCCTTCGCGCCCTCTCCCCCTGCCACTCTCTCCCGATAGCTATCGGGAGAGAGGGGAGTCAGGAGTATAATAATTTCCGGATAATGTAACGGGAAAGCATAACTTTTTAAGTGAAAACAAATCAGAAGTTATACCGCGCGCCGAGATCGAAAGTGAGCATTAAGATCGGCGATAGAATAGGCGGCGTTATTTTCGAGCACCATCGCGAGTATTTCTATCCGACGGCGTGTTTTTGTGGGTGACATGGCGGAATCTCGCGGGATAAAAGGGATAAATAGTTTACGACCACAGTCTTCTTATCTGTCAGAGTAAAATATATTTGATAATTTACAAAAAGGCAAAGAAAAAAGCTTTTTCCCGGACAAAATGTGGCTGTTGCTTGCATGTTGAAAACTGATGCGTTAAATTAAGTACACGATCGTGAAAAAATTCAATGTCCATTTCCAATGAATATTTTATGAATATAAAGCAAAATCTTGCCGCAAAGGGTATAAACGTAGAACGTGTCATCGAGGCGATGTTATTTTTCTCATCGAAAGTGAAATATCCGTCTAAAACAATGCTGTTTAAATTATTAGCGGAATTGGATTTCCGGCATTTCCGGGAAACCGGAGTACCGGTAACTAACCTGGAATACAACGCCTGGAAATACGGTCCGGTCGCTCCCGATCTGTTCGAAGCAATTTCAAAGGAAAGGAATTTCGAATCAGAACGTGAAATAATTTTAACGGGTGAATTCGGTGAGGCGCTATCGTGCGAAAAGAAGGAAAGAGAAAAAGACTTCGATAATCAATCTGCGATGTATCTATTCCGGCCTAAACGAAAAGCCAACTTAAAGAAATTTACTCCCCGTCAACAACGAATCCTTAAAGAGGTTGTCGAGATATATAAAAATGCAACACCGGGTCAGGCTTCGAAAGGATCCCATGAGGCCGATATGCCCTGGGCTCATACTGTCGCAAAATATGGCCGGGAAAATGTACCGATAGATTACCTCGACCTTATAGATACAAAAACAACCGTTACAAAAGAAGAAGCGAAGGAAATGATACGCGAGGCAAAAGCAGCAAAGAAGATTTCTGCAATTGTATAATCGCGCTTGCCTTCGCGCCCTCTCCCCCTGCCCCTCTCCGCGCAGGCGGAGAGGGGAGTCAGAAGTATAATAATTTCCGAATAATGTCACGGGAAAGCCTACCTTTTTCAGTGACAACAAATCAGAAGTTATACCGCGCGCCGAGACCGAAATGAAACCACAGTGCGAACGGATCGCCTATGATCTCCATGAACAGCGTAGAATCCAAAAATACCGCTATGGGAGCGTTATTGAATGTATATTCAAGCCCGATCGTGCCGTTAACGCCGAGATCGATGTCGGTCACCCTGCCGCTGTTCGCATAATACCATACGGGACTCCCGGGGAGGCGGTACCGGTAGTCGAACGCATATTGGTGATGGCGAAGCTGTCCGCCGAATCCGTAATACCAGAACAGTCCCCGTAACGATGCGTCGCCCAGACGTCCGATCTCGTTCTGGAACAGATAATGCAACTGGATACCGATATGAGAACGTGACGTGTACCCGAGATACTGGTGATCGGCGTAGGCGAAATTCCGTTCGCGGTACCAGTCGTCAAACCGGTTGCGGTAGCCGTATCCTTCATACCAGAAATACGTCTGCCCGATGCTCAGCTCAAGCGCGTTCCCTCCGAGATATCGTTTCACGGTGAGTCCGGACGGATCGCCGATGCGGAACCCGATACCCCAGTGATACGGCGAGGAGTAACCCGGACTTCCCGAATAAGTTCTCTGTACACTGCTCTGCGACCGAGTTTGCTGCGGCTGCTGCCGCTGGGCAGATGCGCTTGCCCGCGACGTCTCTTCGGTAAGAAATGCCGAGCGTATATATCCCCTCTGTCCGTTGTACTCTACCTGCCACCAATCCCCCCTTTTGTTGAGAACGGTCACCCGTGATTGATTCGGAATGGAAGTGATGATCGTGTGATCCGTTCCGGCGCCGCTTCTCATATTGACGCCCCGTTCGGCGTTTACGTATGCGGTCTGTGCAAACGAAACGGCGCTGAGAACAAAAAGCACCGGTATGACGATGAGAAAAATCCTGTAGTGCATACTCCTTATCCTTCGGTTACGTGTGAATGAATCGGTTATTCAGAAACTGATTAATATTACGCAAAAAGTGTACCGGATCGGGTAACGGAGGGCGCTTATGGATAAGAAATTTCCTTTAAAACTTGACGGATTTAAGAGTTTTTGGAGGCGGTTGCGGCTAATGAGCGGCCGAAGCGGCGAGATATGAAAAAACGCAAGTAAAACTGACCGGGAGTGTAATTTTTACAGGAAAAAAGGGCGCGAGACGAAGAGATTGACTGCTTTCTCTGCCCCGTATCGTATCGGTATCGACTTCGAATCCATTTTCTTATCACCCTGCATATCCATCACGTCGGCGGCGATTTCCTCGCCGAGATTTAGGAACGCAGCAACCACGGCGAACAACCATACAAGCACTTCGAACGGTTCACCAACCGACACACCGCCGTAGATAAAAGTCATCCCGACGGAGAAGCTGACCATCAGATTGCCGGCAATACCTGCTTTCTTAAATTTCCAGTTATAGAGAAGCGCTACGATCCAGAGAACAACAGCAAGCAATAATA
>PWTU01000400.1 GCA_003562775.1 Ignavibacteriales bacterium | reverse complement strand
GCACCTGCCGTTCCTCTACACCCGTTGCCGATGACGGAATACCGTAATCGTCGGGCCGTATGAGCGGGTTCGACGATACGATAACGTTCGGCAAATACGGCGTCGCTTCGGGACCTTCGCGATGGACGATGAAATTCTCACCGTACTCGATCACCTCCGGTTCGTCGTTGTACGCCTGCAATCTGCCGGTCGGCGTGTAGAACGGCAGACTGTCTTTTATCTGCTCGTAAAACGGTTGGCGCGGATACGTTCTGAACAGCATCAGCGCCGCGCCGGGCTCGCCGTATTTTCCGTCCATTATATCCTTGGTGGTATATCCTTTCGTCGTATTGCTTCCGTCGAGCAGCCAGTCGATGTAAACGTCTGTTCTTCCTTCAAGAGCAAACTTCCAGTACCCGGCAAATCGCTTATCATTGAGAATATCGCCGAGCTTCCTTGCAACTTCAGCAAAGATGAGCACGTCGTCCTTCGTATCGAATATCGGCTTCATGCCGCCTTTCCATATTTGCAGGAAGGGATTCGAACAGGATGCGGTCAGTTCGTGCGTTTCCTGTTCGACCCAGCTGTTCGCCGGAAGAACGATATCCGCAAGCTCGCACGTCGCCGTCATCTCGATATCCTGACTGATGATCATATCCACTTTCGGATTGATGTTCTTCACCATCTCGTAATGATACTTGGCATTGTTCAATAGATTTACGTTGGTATGCCATATCACTTTTGTAGGCGTGGGCATATGCGTCTTTCCGGTGAAGTTTTTCTCTCCGTATTTCGGGGTATTCACCACGAGCGGAAAATCTTTATAGTTCCAGTACGCGGGTTCTTCTTCGTAGGAATGCGCCTTTACTTGCAGGTCCTGCGCTTTTACCGACGGGTCGAGTGCGGGATTAAACGGATCTTCCACAACCCAACCTTTAAATCCGTGTCCGACGCCTTTCTCGCCCTGGAACAATGCCGCTTTATAATTACCCGCCCATGTATGACATCCCGCACCCGGCTTCCCGATGTTACCGGTCAGGATGACCGGAAGATATGCTGCCCGGTTCATCTCGGTTGCGTGGAACCAGTGATTTAATCCCTCGCCGATATGAATCGCGGCGGGCTTAATGTGCGCGAGATCGTATGCAAGCTGTTCGATAAGCTCGCGCTGGCTATGGGTGATCTCGACGACCGTATCGAGATCGTAATCTTTGAGATGAACGTGTTTGTATGCCCAGAAGATGGTGCATACTTCAACGTCTTTTCCGTCGACGGTTCTCACCGTGCCGTCCCATTCGATCAATGGTGATATGTTTTTCTTCTTCAATGTTTCGCCGACGTCGTCGCGGGTAACGGGTTTCATGCTGCTGCTGTTTGCATCGAATACCGTATAATCGCCGAGACGTTCGTATTGTTCTTTCTTCAGTCCGAATTTTTTATAACTCGGACCGTCTTCCTGAAGCTGCCCCTTGTAATCTTTGATGAAATCTTCCGGCTTCAGACGTTTCAGCGTATCCTTGCGGATAAGTATCGGAAAATCGGTGAAGTGTTTTACGAATTCTTCGTCGTACCATTTCCTGTCCATCATTATTTTCGTAATACCGAGCAGCAGCGCCGTATCGGTGTTCGGACGGATGGTGAGCCAATAATCGGCTTTGGAAGAAGCGGGACTGTATTCCGGAGATACGTTCACGAGTTTTCCGCCCCGCTCGATTGTTTGTTGATAAAAATGATTATCGGCGCGCTTATTCTCGATCATGTTCTTGCCGATCTGCACGTGCAGTTTGGAATGGCGCATGTCGTTCATATCGACGTCGGATGTCTGCAATCCGTGAACGAACGGAAATCCGGGCGCCTGATCCCCGTGCCAGGTGTAGTTCGACCAGTTGCGCCCGCCTTTCGTTTCCTCATCGGCTACCCCTCTCACATGTTTATCAACAAGTGCGAGCATATTAGAATAGCGGTAAGCGCCGTACTTACCAATCACGCCGAGCAATCCCATCCCGCCGCGTATTTTCATAGTGCGGGTACCGGCGCCCTGCCAGTGATGAAGCATATCTTCATGATATCCTTCCTGCAAGAGACGGCGCTCTCCTTCTTCACCGCTATATGTATTTGCAATTGCAATAGTCGCTTTCGCGATATATGTTTCTATCTCATCCCACGAGATTTTATCGAACGAATCCTTTCCGCGGGAAGTAAATTTATACTTGTCCCTCAAGGCCGGTGTCAGATAGGGAAAGCCGTCTTCTGCCCATTGTTTCCATCCTTTACGGACGAGGGGATACCGCAGCCGGTAACTGCCGTACACACGCCGGTTCAGCGTGAAACCGTTCGAGCAGCCGCGTGGATTCCATGCATACGTAGATTGATTGCCGTAAAGATCCTTTACGCGATGATTGTCGTAGTTCTGCTCGGTACGGATGAGCACGCCGTTCCGCACGAATCCCTCCATCCGGCATTCGTGTGTGCAGTTCGGTGAACATACGAAACTGAAGCTGTCGTCGTATGCATATTGATCGCGGTACACTTTTTCCCATCCTCTTGTCGGATAGTACTCGAGCGGATTCATGATTTCGGGAATGTGATCGAAGTACGATAACCGCTCGCATCCCGATAGGTACAGCGCCGCTCCTCCCGTTAATGCAGTGGCGGTACCGATGAATTTGCGACGTGAAATGTTGTCATTCATGGTGGATCCTGTTTTTAATTTAGAAGATTTCAAATTTATTATTTAAAGTTAATCGTTAATAGTTATTTGTTAATTGTGGATTAGCAGATACCGACAATTAACCATTAACTGATAATTAATAACTGTGTACAAGCGACTCTCCAGAGTCGCGTAATCGATACCGGTGGAGCCGGTATCGATTTATATATTTTACTAAATCCTGAAATCTCACTACACCTAACACATTTTTAAATCCGCCTCCGGCGGATTACACCGCTCTGGAGAGCGGTTGTTACATCTGCTTTACTCAAACACCAACCTGTACCACGTCGACACCTTCTTCAATCCGTCCCGGTCACCGGCATCGCCGTCCCATACTGCGAATGAAACCCAGTACGGATCGCCGCCGTTAAACTGCACCGCCGTATCGCTGCCGGTTGTTAATTCACGGACAAGCACTACGCGCCAGGTTTCTCCATTCCACATGCCTTTACCGTCGACATCCTGATCGGCAGCGGGTCTCGACGCTGTGGTCTCGGGACCGACTGCGTTCATCGATTCGACCGGCGATTCTACCTCGTAACGAGAGACCGGGTTACCGGCATTGACTCCGGGAAGGAACGTATACTCATCGATGAATTCCGGAAAATCATCCACGACGGCATCGCTTGCACGTCCGCCGTAGGCATAATCGATATCCGGTGAGATACCTTTATCGACATACATCTGCCACGATGCACGCCAGAACCAGATATCGACCGGTTTCTCGCGCGATCCCATACCGTGAAATCCCGGGTTATCGGACAGCGAAAACTGCACAGCGGCGGCATCGTGATAGTCCTGTACTCTGAATGCGGATGCATCCTGTTTTCCATCACTCCATTCAAGGTGCAATGCTATGTGAGTGTCGGTATATACAGGTCTCACGTTTACGATCCCTGCATCATCATGGACGGTTTGCCAGATCCTTGAAACAGGTATAGTATAGAGCGGTGCGTCGTTCCAGTGACGTTCGTTCGGATCGATCAAATCGTTATAGTCTCTATCCAGATATGCGGCTTGTATAATTCCGTCATCAGGCGGATCGACACGAAGTGCGCGGGCTTTTTCGGATTCGAGCTCCTTCACATAATGAACAAGTCCCCATAGCATTTCCTGCAATTCTTCTTCATCGTCTGCAAGGAACTCCAGAGAACTTTCATAGGAAGGCATGCCCGTCCCGCTCATACCTGCTACAAACCGTAAGTACAGATCCTCCGGCTCATAACCACCGATATAGAATCCGCGCGTAAAATCACGAACATAGATGGGATACCCCCACGTATCGGTCAGCTCATCCGCCGACGGCCCGTCGCCCGCACCGGTGTCGCCGTGACAACGGTTACAGCCAAGCCCGGTATAGGTTTTCTCGCCGATCGAGACAAGGCGCTCGGAAAACGCCAGGGGTTCGGGAACATCAATCCGTTCACGCGGCTCGTCTTCGAACCCTGGATCGAATCCCTTAATATAATCGACAATTTTTTGTATGTTGTCGTCACCTAAAAACTCGAACGACGGCATAGACGTGCCCTGCATACCGACGCGTATTGTCCGGAACAGATCCTCGTCGCTCGGGAGCTGTCCGTCTCTCGTTGAACGGAGCTTAAACAATCCCGATGTGAGGTCGCGGGGTTTGGGGTAGAGTAAATACGCGAGCTGTCCGTCGCCCGTTCCATCGGCGGCATGACAGGGCAGACAGTACTCGGCGTAGAGTGCTTCACCCGTTTGTTCTGACGGACCGGGTGAGCATCCGTTTATCGTTAATCCGATAATGAGCGGGATAAGCCATAATGTTAATAGTAATCTCATATTGTAGCAACCCTGATGATTGTTTACTGTTTTGTGTTCTTTGTTTCGTGTTTTTTGTCACGCCTTCGGCGTGACTCAAAGCCACAATTAACCCCCGATCGCCGTCATCTCCCGGTCCTGATTCGTCATTAACTCCTCGGGATCCGGATGTTTCTCCCACTTGAGCAACACCGCCGATCGTATTGCGTCTTCGATAACCTCACGCGGTGCACCGGCGCGGAGCAAACGTTTCAAATCAACGCCGTCTTTTGCAAACAAGCAGGTTCGCAGGCGACCGTCTGCCGTCAATCGTATACGGTTACACGATCCGCAAAAGTGTTCGCTCATTGTGGTAATGAATCCGGCGGTTGCATCGCTGCTGCCGATCTGGTATTCTTTCGCCGGACCCGGCACCGGTTCGTCCCGTGTAAGGGGAGTTAATGAATACTTCTCTTCAATACGTTGTTTCATTTCGTTAAATGATATGAACTGCGATTCGTTCCAGTTGTTTCCCGGAAACGGCATATACTCGATAAACCGGACGGATATAGAGAGCGCCCGGGCAAACTCGATGAAATCCGGTATCTCGTCGTCATTAACACCCCGAATGATAACAGCATTGATTTTAATTGAAGGAAATCCCGCGTTGATAGCCGATTCGATGCCGCGTAAAACATCCGCGTGTCCCGACCGGAGCGTAATCGTTTCAAACCTGTCTTCACGTAATGAATCAAGACTGATGTTGATATTCTCAACGCCGGCATTACGTAAAAGCTTTGCTTTCTTTTCGAGCAGCGTACCGTTTGTTGAGATTGCAAGCATATCGATACCCTTAATCACCGACAGTCGTTCGCAAAGCTGCTCGATTCCGGAGCGGACCAGGGGTTCGCCGCCGGTAACGCGGATTTTCCGGACACCGAGTGAAGCGAGTATTCCGGCAAGCCGTTCGATCTCATCGTAGGTGAGAAGTTCGGTTTTCGGTTTCAGCCGAATGCCTTGTGCGGGCATACAATAGGTACACCGTAGATTACATCGTTCGGTAACCGAAATACGCAAATAAGTATGATCGCGGCCGAAGCGGTCGGTCAGATTACCCATAGTAATATCCTTTTTAATCAACAACAGGTATTTAAATCCACCCGTATATTTGGTTTATCCTCATAACAACGGTCGATTAACGTATTAATAAAATTTAGTTTCGTATCGAGTTTTTGGCTGAGTTCTCCGAGATTCTTCCCATAGAGTATACCGAGAATTATTTCTTTTGATTTCAGCCATTGATCATGAACCGGACAAGGGTTATTATCTCCACATTTTGGGAAACCGAGAACACATTGAGTAAGAAAGCTATCGCCATCTATAGCATGGACAATATCCTTTAACAAAATTTCCTCTGGATCGCCGGATAGATTAAAACCGCCGTTCATACCTTTATTAGAAGTGATAATACCGTTTTTTACCAGGTTTTGCATAGTTTTACTCAAAACGTGATACGGTATATATAGAGAGTCGGAAATCACCCTTAGTAGAATTGGAGATCGGTCCCTATGCCTTGCAAGAAATAGTACCGCCTGAAGAGCGTATTCGCAGGATTTACTGAATATTTGAGGCATATTGAGATTCCGATAATTTTAGTATTACAGACCTTATTATCTTATATTGATCTATACAGATATTGTGCCAACCGGGCCAGTTCCCGGATAATGCGCTAACCGGCAATTTTCCCAACAATTGGTTAATGAAATTCTTATTTATGAGAATAAGGTATTAATATCTTATTAAAATTAGGAATGCAATTACCCGCCTGATCTATAAAATGAGTAAAAGCAGATATAAAGAGGTAAGATTTCTTAAACATTAAAATGGTGTATTAGTTGCTCATTTCTACGGAGAACTAACTAATCACTCTGGATGTCGATATCCATTATTATTTTCCAAAACCGGGAACTAAATCGAAAAGATATTATCAATGGATGTGTATGTCTTTTTATGTTGACTTCGATACTTTATTAAAGTAACTTAACCACACAATTGGTAACAATGAGGTTATTGTGCTCTCCAAGACATCAAAATATTGCTTACAGGCACTAATTCTTATCGCCTCCCTTGAGAAAAAAGAATACGTCCTTTCAAAACAAATTGCGAACGCTCTCTCAATGCCCAAAGATTATATGAATAAAGCGCTTCGTGTTTTGGTCAACGAAAAATTTCTAATTTCTCTCAAGGGCCCACAAGGTGGTTTTACGTTGGCACGTTCTGCACATGATATTACCGTATATGAAATCATTACTGCAATTGACGGCACACAATTCTTTGAGACATGTATTATTCGACCCGATGTGTGCGACGATAATTACCCCTGTGCATTACACGATTACTGGAAAAAAATACTGCACCAATTTCGTACCGTACTTGACAGCGTGACATTAGCCGACCTTGTGAAGGAATTGAAATGCGGAAAGCGTGTTTTAAATTTCGACGACGACTATTTCCTACTGGAAAAATTTAAACAACAAATCGGTATTCCTTAAACTTCTACACAGTCCATATATAAGAGAATGATTTTCCAATGTATAAAATATCAATTCCTGATTTCATTCACTGGCAAAAGCAGGTCAAATGTCAGGCAGCGTGTCCCATACATACCGACGCGGGACGATACGTACAATTAATTGCTGAAGAAAAATATAAGGATTCGTTTCTCGTTGCTCGCTCTCCTAATCCATTCGCTTCGGTATGCGGACGGGTATGTGCTGCACCGTGTGAGGATTTTTGTAGAAGAGGAAGTATCGATGAACCCGTATCTATCCGGGCACTAAAACGATTCGTTACCGAAAAATACGGTGTCGAATCGATGCATCCGGATACGCAAGACGTATTGCTCACGAATTCATTTGATGTCGGAGATAACAAATTCTCGGGGCATCTTCCGTTTATTACTTCCACCAGAAAAACAGGCGAAACAACAAAACGTGTTGCTGTCATCGGAGCAGGACCGGCCGGATTTGCGTGTGCCCATGACCTTGCGGCTATCGGATATAATGTAACCATCTTTGAATCATATGAAATACTTGGCGGTATGATGCGGCATGGGATTCCTGAATTCCGCCTTTCCCGAAGCGTCATCGATAAAGAGATTAACAAAATTGCACATCTCGGTGTAAATATACGGACAGGGACAGCGTTGACAAAGAATTATGGCATAACAGAACTTCGTAAAGAGGGATTCGATGCGATATTCATAGCCGTCGGTACACAGGCATCAAGAGAAATGAAAGTCGAGGGATCGGATCTTGACGGCATAATCAACGCAATCGATTTCCTTATCAATATTAATAACGGATATCGTGTTCCGCTTGGGAAAAAAGTTCTCATTATAGGCGGTGGTTTTGTAGCATTCGATGCCGCACGGTCTGCACTCCGCACAGCGATTGAAGAGGACGATAAAAAACGATCGGCAAACGATACAACGCATCTTGCAATTGACACGGCACGAAGTGCACGCCGTGCCGGAGTGCTGGAAATCGCCATAGCAAGTCTTGAATCATTTGAAGAGATGCCGGTGCTTCGCACCGCACAGGGTAAAGAAGAGTTTGAGGAAGCACAGAAAGAGGGAATAAAATTCCATACACAGCGCGGTATTAAACGGTTCATCGGAAAAAACGGTACGGTCACCGGCGTCGAGTTAATCGGTGTGAAACAAGCATATGACAAAGATGGAAAATTCAATCCTATGTACGACAACTCGATACACGAAAGTATGGAAGCCGACACGGTAATTCTTGCCATCGGTCAACAACCGAAATTAAACTTTATACAAGAGAAGGATGGTATCGAGCTGAATCCTTCCGGTACCGTTAAAGTAAATCCGGAAACACTCCAAACAACGGCGCCCAGCGTGTATGCCGGCGGCGACGTTGCATTCGGTCCGAGGAATCTTATCGATGCAATCGCAAACGGAAAACACGCCGCGTTATCGATCGACAACTATCTACACGGGCATAAAGCGAAACTATCGTATACACTCTCAGTCGAGAAAATCGATACACGGGAATATCAGACTGCCGTCGGATATGAGACATTACAACGTAAATCACCCGACACTATTCCCATTGACCGGCGGACGGGTATCGTTGAAGTAGAAACAAACTATACCGAAGAGGAGGCAATTAAACAGGCACAGCGGTGCCTGCTCTGCCATGTGCAGACAATCTATGACGGTGAGAAATGTATACTCTGCGGTGCCTGTACCGATGTGTGTCCGGAATATTGCCTGAAACTGATCCCTGCCGATACCATGCTTGTTGATCCGGAGATAAAAGAAAAAGTTTTCAACCATTATAACGTTAACGGAAACACGGCTATTTCCGCGATGATCAAAGACGACGAACGATGCATCCGGTGTGGTTTGTGCGCGCTGGTATGTCCGACCGATGCAATGACGATGGAGCGGATGTATTATACCGAGGAAGAAAAGATCGAGGTATAACAGACCCAAACTCCGAATGCAGGGTTTCGACTTACATTTTTTCAACAACGATAATACTAAAAGAGGTGTCAACTATGAAACTAATCAGACGCAAATTTCTCAGCAAACTTGGCATATTTTCGATTATTGTATTGTTCGCCGGACAACTGTATGCCTGGATTCGCTCGTTTTTTCCAAACGTCAGTTACGGAAAACTGCGGCGTGTGAAAATCGGTAATCCCCAGGATATTTCCGAAGGTATGACTTTCCGGAATGATCTTAAAGTATACATCTTCCGCGAGCGAAATACCTTCCATGCGATTTCGGCAATTTGCACACACCTCGGATGTACCGTAAATCATGTTAATCTCTCACGGCCGAAGACTGTTCGCATAGGGGATAACGACGTCGAAATACGATCCGAGTTTCACTGCCCCTGCCATGGCTCAAAGTTTTACGGTGAGGGAACCAATTATACCGGACCGGCTCCGCGTCCGCTTGATTGGATAGAACTCGAGGTAGCTCCCGAAGACGGCAAACTCGTTGTGGACCTCGACCGGAAAACCACAAAAAACTTTAAACTCACAGTGTAATAGCTGCAGGTGTATTATGGAACCGAAAGTAAAAGAACTTGAAAATAAACCGAACGGGCGGGAACTGTTCTGGACATTAAAACCGCAATCCGAAAAGGAAGCAGGCGAATCGATTGTCCGTAATTTATTGCTCCATTGGTTTCCGGCAAAAACAACGTATAAGAGTTTATCCTGGAGTTACTCCCTCTGGTTAGGAACAATCTCGGCAGCATTATTTCTCATCCTCGCCGTTACCGGGGTTATTTTGATGTTTCTCTATGTACCATCGGTCGAACGTGCATATCAAAGCGTAAAAGACATCGAGTATGTCGTTTCATTCGGATGGTTTATACGTGCAATGCACAGGAATGCAACACATCTGATGGTCGCTGTGGTATTTTTACATATGGTTCGTGCTTTTCTCACCGGTGCGTATAAAAACGGAGTGGGTGTCGGGCAAAACCGTCCGCTCAATTGGATCATTGGCATCGTCCTTCTACTGCTTACGTTGTTTCTTGCATTTACCGGGTATCTGCTGCCCTGGGATCAACTTGCATATTGGGCAGTCACTGTCGGGACCGACATCGCGACTAAAATACCCCTTATCGGTGACCAGGTTCGATACGCATTATTAGGTGGATTTGAGATAGACCAAAATACATTGATCAGATTCTATGTGTTGCACTGTTTCTTTCTCCCGGCGTTCGTTCTGATACTCATCTCGTATCATATGTGGCGTGTCCGTAAAGACGGAGGACTCGCTGTAGTCGATTCGATTGTTTTAAATGAAAATAAAGAGCATAAACAAAACGGGGAAAAAAGCAAAACATATTCACTGCTTGGATTAACGAGCGGAAGAACCGTTCAGGTTGAAACGACAATTCGCGACGAAGAAAAACACACAACCAATTCAAACCCCGCATTAATCCGGAGAATCGCACTGGTCTTACTCGGTACATTTGTGTTTGTGGCTGTCATGAGTCTCTTTATTGGTGCACCGCTCGAAGAACCGGCTAATCCGGATTTAACTCCAAATCCCGCAAAAGCACCGTGGTACTTTCTCTGGCTGCAGGAGCTGGTATCCGTAACCACATTTTCCATTGCGGGAATAACATTCGACGGCGGTTTTATCGGCGGCGTCCTCATCCCGGGTGTTATTCTTATTTTGCTTTGCATCTGGCCGTTTCTCGATAAAAGTTCCAAATATGCGACCGGCACCTGGTTCAGCAAGGAGCGGTTTCGACAAAACATCATCTTTCTGATTATATGTTTTGTGATAATTGTATTGACTATCATCGGTACTTATATGCGCGGTCCGTACTGGGAATTATACTTCCCGTGGGAATCCTGGCCCGAACTTCCAAACGTATTTTAATAGGTGATACCATGGAGAAAAAAGATTTCAACAAAGATACAACAACAATTTATATTATCGGCGTTATCGGTCTCATTGCAACGGTATTTCTGTATGTAACCTACTTCACACCCGAATGGAAATCATACCAGAACGAGTTTGTCCGATATGTACAGGCAGAACTGGGCGAAGAGCGTGCACAAGCGATCGAAACGGGGATTCGCCAGTTACACATAACAGAATTAGAGCGAACCGACCGGTGTATTACATGCCATCTGGGGTATAACTGGGCGGATTTAGAACGCGCTCCCCATCCGTTTAGAACTCATCCCCGTGAGATCATCGAGATACATCCCGTCGATGAATACGGTTGCACTATCTGCCATGGCGGACAGGGGTATGCCTTACATACAGAGGATGCACATGGCATAATTGAACACTGGCACGAACCGAAACTTGGCAAAGAAATTGAAAGTTTATACCGGCTGCGCGACCGTAACGTACTGATGCAAATGAATTGCAATATCTGTCATCGATATGATGAGCACACACCCGGCGCAGAATATATAAACATTGGTAAACAGATAGTCAAAGACAAAAACTGTCGTGCTTGCCATCATATTAACGGTCGGGGTGGCATAATCGGACCCGATCTGACTGCGGCGGGAGATAAACAACCTGATCAGGTTGATTACTCACGTCTTATGGGACGACTTTCATTATTTAACTGGCATCTATTGCATTACCGTGATCCGCGAATGATTACCCCTGAAACAGTAATGCCGTCGTTCGGCTTATCACCAAAAGAAATTACCGCTCTGACACTGCTTACCTTAAGCTGGAGAGATGTGACACTCCCTCCAGAGTATTATCCGCAGGCAGTTCAAGTACTCGCCGATATACCGACCGAAGAAGAGCTTGAACGTGAACGAGCAATGCGGGAAGGCGAAGGTGCTTTCTTCGTCGATCACGGATGCTTTGTATGTCATTCGGTTTCGACCTTTGGCGTCGAATCGGCCGCCGAGATAGGTCCCGACCTTGCACGTGCCCGAAATAATATCCGCCGGCGCCTGGGCATTACGGTTGACCAATTCATCCACGAACCGGTCGGAACAATGGCTGCGGTATTCGGCAGTCAGGCACCGTTAACAGAAGAGGAAAAAGAGCGGGCTATTGAATTGTTGCATCTTGCAAACGACAAATTAATCGAATTACAACGTTCTGAAAGCGATATCCGATAAGCAATTTCTAATTTGATTTTTTAGGCTTAACGTGGAGAAGGCATAAACTCAAGCACCATCAAATACCTAATTAAACTATGGAGGTTCAATTATGTCAACGAAAACAAAAACAATTTGGGGAACCATTGGAGTAGTACTGCTCATTGGTATCTTCTTTATCGGCTGTCCGTCGCAGAAGCCGGTTCTTGATATGGGCGATGCAGCTTCGAGAGTGTATGTACCACCGGGAAGTTATGACGAGTACTATGCTTTCATGTCGGGAGGATTCAATGGACAGGTTAATGTTATGGGTTTACCCTCAGGGAGACACATTAAAATTCTTTCAGTATTTTCGGCAACTCCGGAGAACGGTTACGGTTATTGTGAGGAAACAAAAGCACTGCTGAATACCTCTTATGGTCGCGTTATTTGGGGTGACACTCACCATCCGCAATTGTCACAAACGGACGGACTGTATGACGGACGATGGCTTTTCATCAATGACAACAATACTCCGCGCATCGCACGTTTATGTCTTAAGGAATTCGAGACAGTAGAAATTCTGGAGATTCCGAATACCGGCGGTAATCATGCTTCAGCATATCTGACGGAAAATACAGAATATGTCGTTGGAGCAACACGCTTTAGTATTCCGGTTCCAAACACGGATGTTCCCATTTCTTCATATAAAGAAAATTTTAATGGGGCATTGACCTTTGTCGGTGTTGACCCGCAATCGGGTGAGATGGATATAGCATTCCAGTTGATTGTACCTCCCTATGCGTATGATCTATCACGAGCAGGAAAAGGTCCGTCTCACGGTTGGTTCTTCTTCACCAGTTACAATGTTGAAGAAGCTCACACACAACTTGAGATTGAAGCATCCCGGCTCGATAAGGATTTTATCGCGGCCGTTAACTGGAAACGTGCGGAAGAATGTATTGCTCAGGGTATGGGTAGTGAAATGGATGCGGAATATTATCGCAACTACAGAGACGAAACAAGAGTTGCGAAATCCGAAGTTAAAAATTCTGTTACAACACTCGAGCCGGATAAATGCCCGGGGGTTATGTATTTTCTTCCAACACCGAAATCCCCGCATGGTGTTGATGTAGACCCGACAGGTGAATACATTGTTGCAGGAGGAAAGTTGGCTACTATCATTCCGGTTCACTCGTTCAGCAGAATGATACAAGCTATTGAAAACGAGGAGTTCGAAGGATATTCGAAAGGCATACCCGTACTGAGATACGATGCAACGATAGCGGGTGAAGTGCAAAACCCCGGTCTGGGACCACTCCATACCGAATTTGACGGAAAAGGTTATGCATATACGTCCGCCTTCATTTCCTCGGAAATTGTAAAATGGGAGCTTGGAACATGGGAGGTCGTAGACCGTGTACCGGTATATTACTCAGTAGGGCACTTACTAATTCCGGGCGGTGATACAAAACAGCCATATGGCGACTATGTAATTGCAATGAATAAAATTTCAAAAGACCGGTACTTACCGACCGGAGCTGAATTGAATCAATCTGCTCAGATGTTCGATATCAATGGTGACAGAATGAGACTTTTACTTGATTTTCCTCTTCTTGGTGAACCTCATTATGCACAAGCAATTCCAGCATCTGAAATAATGGATAACGTTATAAAAATCTACGATTTAGAAGCTTCCGAACATCCCCACGTTATCCATAAAACCGAGGATATGAAAGTTGTGCGGAATGGAAATGAAGTCCGTGTTTATATGGCGGTGGTCCGTTCCCAAATATGGCCTGATAATATTGAAGGAATTGAAGTAGGAGATAAGGTATATTTTCATGTTACAAATATTGAGGAGGAATGGGATATTCCGCATGGTTTCTCGATTATCGGCGATCAGAATGCCAATATATTAATTATGCCGGGTGACACAAGAACGATCGTGTGGGAACCCAAAAAACCCGGTATATATCCATTCTATTGTAATGATTTTTGCTCGGCATTACATCAGGAAATGCAGGGATGGATACGTGTATCACCACGCGGTTCGGGTGTACCCCTTACATACGGTACCGGCAATGATATGAGAACCGCACAGTAACAGAATAGTGATCTGTTGAGGGTAATCCCGCCGCCGGCGGGATTACCCTCATAATAATATACGGGAGGAAACAACCATATAATAATATTCTGTTGAGAAAATAATTAATATTATGAATACAAAAATAAGAATCATCATCGCAATAGCTGCTCTGCTATTGATACTGACTTATTTCTTCCCCCTATGGCAAATTCATCTTGTTGCCCCTCAATACCCGGGTGGTTTAAATATGTATATCTGGCAACATCAGGTTACCGGTGATTTAGGGATTATTAACACCATTAATCATTACATCGGGATGAAAAAAATAGTGCAAGACGAATTTGCGGAATTCGCCGTCATTCCGTACATCACCGGATTTATGATTTTATTCGGACTTGTGGTTGCCATTACGGGTAAAAGAAAACTTCTCTTGAGCTGGTTGATTTTGTTCGGGGTCATTGCACTGGTAGGGGTGGGAGATTTTTATCTCTGGTTGTACGACTACGGTCACAATCTGAGTCCGGATGCACCAATCAAACTTGAGGGATTCACCCCGCCGCTCATCGGGCAAAAGACACTGGCAAACTTCATCGTGTATTCGTTTCCGAATATAAGTATGTACATTTACGCAGTATCGGGAATCGTGGCCGCTGGCGTGTTATATTATACATATAAAAAACCGACAGTTGATCGGAAAGGGTAAAAAAAATGAAAACCAATAGTATCAAAATCATTGTACCATTTATCATTCTTCTTTTCTTATTCACCGGCTGCGGCGAACCGAAGCCGGAAAACATTAGTTTCGGAAGAGACGTGTGTGTCTATTGCATCATGACCATCGTGCAGCCGCAATATGGTGCTGTCCTTGTATCCGACAAACGAAGATCGTACAAATTCGATGCTGTTGAATGTATGATTGCATACTATCTCGAAGAACGTATCCCGAAAGAAAACGTGCACTCAATGTGGACGGTTGATTTTGAACATCCTGAAGAGCTTATCAACGTCGAAGATGCAATTTATCTTTACAGCGATAATCTCCCCAGCCCGATGGGTCTGAATGTCTCGGCATATAAAAACATAGAATTTGCACAATCAATGCAGGAACGATATGAGGGTGAGATAATAGACTGGAACAGAGTAATAGATCTCGTCGAAATGATCTGGCTGCCGCAATGGGGACCGGTGTATCAGTAACGTGTATCAGGAAAGGATGTATGATGAAGATTTTATTTTATTTTCTCGTGTTTTGTATATCCTTCACTGCATCTTCACGGGATCTCATCGTCGATCCAGAGGGTGAAATTAGTACGTTAACCGAAGCGATCAAGATGGCGTCGGACGGCGATAGAATTATAATTAAACCCGGAATATATAGAGAAGGACCGATCGTCATTGATAAATCAATAGAAATTATCGGTGAAGGATACCCGGAATTCGATGGCGAAGAAAAATATGAAGTTATAAAGGTCATAGCCGACAATGTTACTATTCGCGGGATCAAAGTCACAAATGTCGGGATCGCCTTTATCCACGACAACGCCGGGATACGGGTGGAGGATGCCCGCGGATGTATAATAACGGATAACATTTTCGTCGACAATTTCTTTGCAATTTTACTTGCAAGGGCTGCCGATTGTACGATCACGAATAACGACATTCGCGCTTTCGGTGAACTGGAATCATACGCCGGGAATGGCATACACCTGTGGAACTCCCAGGATATAACGATAGAAGATAATTACATCGACGGCCATCGTGACGGCATTTACCTTGAGTTCTCAAAAAATGCCACGATTACCGGAAATACCAGTGTGAATAGCTTGCGATACGGGCTGCATTTTATGTTCTCGAACGATTGTGTCTACAAACGGAATACGTTCCGTAATAACAGTGCGGGAGTCGCCGTCATGTATACACAAAGAGTCGTCATGACGGAAAATCTCATGGAATACAACTGGGGTCCGGCATCATTTGGTTTGCTCTTAAAAGACATTCGTGATAGTCATATTCATAACAACATCTTTTATAAAAATACACTCGGTATCTATGCCGACGGATCGCACAATGCGAAAATTGAGAATAACGAATTCATCGAAAACGGATGGGCGGTACGTATATGGGCAAGCTGCAGCGGCAATGTGTTCACGAGGAATAATTTTATAAATAATACATTCGAAGTGGCAACAAACAGTACAAGACATTTCAACACATTCATCGAGAATTACTGGAGCAATTATGACGGATATGATTTAACCGGAGACGGGATCGGCGATATACCGTACAGACCTGTGCGATTGTTTTCATATATTGTCGAACGATACCCGACAGCTTTAATCCTGCTCCGCAGCCCGCTAATTCTGGTACTTGACGTTGCTGAAAGAATCATTCCTACCCTTACTCCGGAAACCCTTGTTGACGAAAGACCATTGATGCGGAGGATACAATGATAACAATTGAACAACTGGATAAATCATTTGGTAAGCTGCAGGTACTACAATCGATAACGTTATCGATAAAACAGGGAGATATAACCGCGATTGTCGGTCCGAATGGCGCCGGAAAAACTACACTCATTAAATGTATTCTCGGACTGGTAAAAGCAGATAAAGGGAGTCTTACTATCGGCGGGCATCATCTCAATGGTGAATGGGCATACCGCAAAGACATCGGTTACATGCCTCAAATAGCACGATTCCCCGATAATCTAACCGTAAAGGAAATCTTTCATCTGGTAAAGGATCTCCGCGAAACCCGGGATACAAACGATGACGAACTGATCACCGGCTTCCATCTCGAAAATGAAATGAATAAGAAAATCCGGAATCTTTCCGGCGGAACAAGACAAAAACTGAGCGCTTCCATTGCATTCCTGTTCAATCCGAAAATCCTGATTCTGGATGAACCGACTGCCGGTCTCGATCCGATTTCCAGCAGCAATCTCAAAGATAAAATAATAAAAGAGAAAGAAAAAGGTAAAACGATTATACTGACCTCACACATAATGAGTGAGATACAGGAACTTTCCGACCGGATTATATTTCTGCTGGATGGGAAAATATTCTTCGACGGAACGGTCGAAGATATTCTCGGTACGGCAAAGGAAAGAACTCTGGAGCGGGCGATCGCACATATGATGAAAGGGAATGGGAAATGAATATCGTAATCAAAATAGTAAAATACGAACTGCAGGACGTTCTCCGGAGTAAATGGCTCATACTGTATGCCCTATTTTTCCTGGTTGTGACAGACGGTTTGTTTCGCTTCGGAGGCGACAGTTCCAGTGTAATAGTGAGCTTAATGAATGTAGTTTTATTTATTATTCCGCTCGTGAGTATAATTTTCGGGACCCTTCACGTGTATAATTCAAGAGAATTCACAGAACTTCTTCTGTCGCAGCCTATAAACCGGAGATCGCTGTACGGCGGTCTGTACACCGGTCTGGTTTTGCCGCTCTCCGTCGGATTTGCCCTCGGGGTGAGTATTCCCTTTTTCATACACGGTTTCCAGGCGGAAGCGCATATTCTTATTTTTATTACTCTGCTTGCATCCGGTGTGTTACTCACATTTATATTTACCGCTATCGCGTTCTTGCTAT
Source organism: Ignavibacteriales bacterium (assembly GCA_003562775.1). Taxonomy (GTDB): domain Bacteria; phylum Bacteroidota; class Ignavibacteria; order T3Sed10-11; family T3Sed10-11; genus T3Sed10-11. The sequence continues at coordinate 387 of PWTU01000400.1, read as the reverse complement.
CGATGTTAACAGAAGAAAAAGTCCGGGGATTCGGAGCTGCAATCGTACTCTGGTTATTCTTTGCCATTATATATGACGGCATTTTGCTCTTTATTACGTATTCGTTTGTCGACTATCCGCTTGAAAAACCGATCATCGTTTTGACGATGCTTAACTCCATCGATCTGGCGCGGGTGCTTATGATGCTGCAACTGGATGTTGCCGCACTGATGGGATATACCGGCGCAACATTTCAGAATTTCTTCGGAAGCGTTCTCGGAAAGTTGGTGTCTCTCATGTCAATGCTGCTCTGGGTACTTATTCCGGTAGCATGGGGATATCGATTATTTTTAAAAAAAGATTTTTAAAATGTTCAAATTAATTACCGTCTTCCTTCTTTGTTTTGTT